>JAOZPY010000064.1 GCA_029932495.1 Desulfobacterales bacterium | reverse complement strand
GGCAAGGCGCGAACGTGCAGGAATATCTGGCATATTCCGAGCTTTCGCAACGCAGTCAGGCGGGATGCATCGGCAATCAGCACTAAAAATTTAAAGTTATTTTTGCGCGATCCCTTACCCCAACTTTTTAAGAAGTTATGACAATGCTGCATGATGAATGTTTTTTTGCAATAAACGGCCGCAAATTTCGTCATGATGGATAGATGATTAAAAACGACCAGAAAAATCGCGTTGCCGATTTTTTCCGCAGCGAACGCCGGCGGCTGATCTTTTATGTACAAAAATGGATCGATGACACCGCCGAACGAGATGGAGAAGATATTGTCCAGGATGTGGCCCTGAGCATTTTCAGCCAGGCCGATATTACCGCACCGATCGAAAATTTATCCGCTTATATATACCGGGCACTGCGCAATCGGGTGGTGGATTTATTAAAAAAACGAAAGCTGCGCGTTATCTCTCTGGACAGCGGGCCAATCCGGCCTAGGAATTTTTCCTTATCTGCGCTTATTTTTGATTTACGCGACAACGCAGAAAAACAACTGGATCAAAAAGAAATGCACCGGCGCCTGTACGAAGCCATTGGCAACCTGAACGACAAGGATAGAGCCGTTGTCATCGCAACTGAATTGGAAGGACGAACTTTTAAGGAATTGGCCCGGCAGTGGGAAATTCCCGTGGGAACCCTGTTGGCCAGAAAGCATCGTGCGGTAAAAAAAATTAGGAAACTGCTTGAGACGTAACTGGCCAGCGGGCAGAATTTAGCGTGTAATCGACTGAATACAGAAAAAAGTTAAAGGAGTAAAATTATGGAAGCAAACCATACGGGGCCGGAGCCGAGATCCACCACAATGGCATCTAAAGCCTTTCGTATTGTGGGCCATATGCTGGCTGGAATCGGATTTGCAGTGATATTCGCACTTGTCTTTGCGCTATTGGTGCGCTTTATCTGGAACAGTTTAATGCCCGCCGTTTTCGGCCTGGGTGTCATTACCTACTGGCAGGCCTTTGAAATGACCATCCTGGCAAAACTGCTTTTTGGCGGATTTGGCACCCGCCGGCAGGATCGCCGGCGAAAAGATTCAAACATGTCTTCTTACCGACATTGGTCCTCTGATGAATTTGACGAACAGGCGCCGCCGGAACGATTTGACCGCAATTGGAAAGCCTACAACCAATACTGGAGAAAAGAAGGCAAAGCGGCATTTGAAGCGTATCTGGATCAAACCGAAAAGCAATAAAATACTGAAAATTACCCAGGCTGGAGGAAAAAGATATCATGACCGCTGAACAAAACCGCGTCTGCCCGGTTGAAAAAGCCGGCAGCCTTGACAGCCGCTTCAGAAAATGGCTGCAAAACCCCGAAAAAATACTGGCACCCTATGTGAAAAAGGGCATGACCGTGCTGGACCTGGGTTGCGGGCCCGGCTTTTTCGCTATTGATATGGCACAGATGGTTGGCGAAGCGGGACGAGTGATTGCTTCTGATTTACAGGAGGGAATGCTTCAGAAACTAAGAAATAAAATTTGCGGAACCAAACTTGAGCAGCGCATCATGCTGCATAGATGCGAGGCTGACAGAATTGGCTTATCAGAAAAAATCGATTTCGCTCTGGCCTTTTATGTGATTCACGAAATTGCCGACCCGCGGGCGTTTTTTAAACAATTGGCATCGATTTTGAATCCCGGGGGGCAGGTGCTGGTGGTTGAGCCGCCCTTCCATGTGTCAAAATCGGCTTTTCTTCAGACAATCCACTTGGCCCGGGAGGCTGGATTCCAACCCGGCCCGGGGCCAAAAGTGGCTTTCAGCAAAACAGCGATTTTGAAAAAGCAGTGAACTAATCAGAATTGCCGGGTTAAGGAGGTGCAATCGCTGAAGGAGTCAGGCTTGACAGTCTTCAACAGAATGTATTATCGTAATTTATCTATTGGAAATTTTTATATATCGGGGCATGACGCAAGCAAAGACCGCTCGAAGGTATTCTTAAACTTTCACTCGAATGTGGGACATCCGTAATGCCAAAAATTGCCCGCCGACAGCAACCCGCCCTTCCCTGGACCACCTTGATAGCGAACGAATTGAGCCGACTGCGAATGACCGAACACACGTTCATGGTGGTGGTGGCCGTTGTGATCGGCGTTTTGGGGGGATTCGGCGCCATTTTATTTCGCTTTACCATTCGATTGTTTGAAGCTGTTTTTTTCCAATCCTGGCATTATTCCCTGGATTATGTTCTGCAATTACCCTGGTACATCAAACTTTTCGCACCGGCGGCCGGCGGTTTGATTGTCGGACCGATTGTGTATAACTTCGCCCGGGAAGCGCGCGGCCACGGTGTGCCGGAAGTTATGGAATCCATCGTACTGCGGGGCGGAGCGATTCGACCGCGGGTGATGATCGCCAAGGTCATCGCTTCGGCCGTGTGCATCGGGTCCGGCGGTTCGGTGGGGCGTGAAGGACCGATTGTGCAAATCGGCTCGGCCATCGGTTCCGCCCTGGGACAATTGATAAAAGTCACCGGTACCCGCCTGCGCACGTTTGTGGCCTGCGGCACCGCGGCCGGAATTGCCGCCACGTTCAACGCCCCGATTGCCGGCGCCCTGTTTGCCATGGAGGTTATTCTCAGCGACTTCGGCATTTCTCAATTCAGTCCCATCGTGGTTTCATCGGTTGCCGCCACGGTGGTATCGCGTCATTTTCTGGGAGATTTTTCCGCCTTCATTATTCCCCCTTACGAACTGGTCAGCGTTTTTGAAATGATTCCCTATGTCATTCTGGGAATCCTATCGGCCTTCGCGGCCCTGGCGTTTATCAATCTGCTTTATAAAAGCGAAGATCTTTTTGAACGTCTGCCCCTGCCGCCATTTTTAAAACCGGCAACCGGGGGCCTGCTCATCGGGGCCATCGGCATCCTCTATCCCTATATCTTCGGGGTGGGCTACGATACCATCAGCCTGGCGCTGAACGGCGAATTGCTCTGGTATTTTTTGATTTTTCTGGTGGTGTTGAAATTGGTGGCCACCTCTCTGACCATCGGCTCCGGCGGATCGGGAGGAATTTTTGCGCCGTCACTGTTTCTTGGGGCCAATCTCGGCGGTTTTGTGGGCACCGTGGTCCACAGCCTGCTGCCGTCTTTCACGGCGGCTTCCGGTGCATACGCACTGGTGGGGATGGGAGCGGTGGCCGCCGGCGCCATGCATGCCCCGATCACCTCCATTTTGATTATTTTTGAGCTGACCAATGATTATCACATCATCTTGCCGTTGATGATCACCTGCATTATCAGTGTGTTGATCACCACCCGCCTGAAAAAAGATTCCATCTACACCCTGAAACTTTCCCGACGGGGGATCAATATTTTTCATGGCCAGGAAATCAATGTCCTGCATTCACTACGAGTATCAAAGGCGCTGAACAAAAATTGTGAAAAAGTGCGGGCCGCCACACCATTTCGCAAACTGATGGACTTGACGGTCAGCAGCCCGCATCCGAATTTCTTTGTGGTCGACGACCAGAACCATTTGCGGGGGGTGATTTCCATCCACGATCTGCGCAGCATTATTTATGAGTCCGATGCACTGGAGCCGCTGCTGGTAGCCGACGATCTTTCCACGCCCATCGAACACTACTTTACGCCCGAGGACACCCTCGACATTGTCATGAAGGCTTTCGGGGAAATTAACATTGACGAACTGCCGGTGGTCAATGACGAAAAAAATCTGGAGTTGATCGGAACCGTTTCAAAAAATCAGGTGATCGAGCTGTACAATCAGGAAATATTCAAGCGCGACATGGTCACATCGGTCTCCAGTTACATCGGTTCCCTGCGCAAATTCAAACGCATTGAGCTGATGGACGGACATGTGCTGGGAGAAATTGAAGTGCCGGGAGAATTTGTGCACAAAACCTTACGGGAGCTAAACCTGCGCAGCCGCTTCGGGGTGGAAGTCATTCTGATCAAGCAAGGTTATGACGCTGAAAAAAAAGAAAAACAGAAAATCATGCCCTCCCAGCCGGATTATCGTTTTAAATTCGGGGATTCCATCCTGATCATGGGGTTACATGACAGCCTCGAGAACATGAAATTCGGAAAAAACTCAAAGATCTAAGATAGACGATCTCATGCCTTACTGCGGCCGGCAGACAGACGCCTTGCCCGCAGCCTGTTGGCGCGACCCGCGCATCCCGCTTTCGGAGCTGCGGGAAGCTTCAATTTTTGCCTGCAACGCTGACATCTTTATATGCCCCTGCCGGGCAAAAACAGGGAAACCGTGGTCCCGACATCCGGTGTGCTCTGAACTTCAATCCTGCCGCCGTGGGCTTCCATGATCGTCTTGCATAAACTTAGGCCCAGTCCATATCCGCCGGTGTGCTTCGAGCGGGATTTATCTATCCGGTAAAACGGTTCAAAAATAAAGGGCAGTTCGTCCTGGGCAATTCCGATGCCGTCATCTGCAATTTGCACGACGGTACCGTCAGGCGGTGATTTGGCACAAATACGCACCGGGCCACTGCCGGCAGTGGAAAATTTAATGCTGTTGGCGATAATGTTTTTAAAAACCGTTGTAATCTGTCGACGGTCGACACGCACTTCCAGTGCCGCCGGCACATCCGTTAGCTGGACCCCCGGAGCCTGCTTTTGATAATCGACCACAGCCTCTGCCAAAAGATCGGCCAGATTGACCGGCTCCAGCTTCAGCTGCGCGTGAAGATGATGCATTCGGGCTGTTTCCAGGATATCGTTGATCATCTTCTCCATTTCAAAGATATCAGCGCTGATGCTTTCTTTTGTCTGCCCCGGTGGCAGAAACTCCAGAGCCACTTTGACGCGGGTCAACGGCGAGCGCAGTTCGTGGCTGACGTCGAGCATCAGCCGTTCTTTGGCGTGCAGCATATCACGGATGCGTTCGGTCATGTCATTAAATGCCAGTGCAAGCTCCCTCAATTCATCGGATCTTTTCACCGGCACCCGGTGTTTCAGATTTCCGCCACCCACCTGACGCACACCTTCTTCGAGCCAGCGAACCGGTTTCAAGATCCACCGAATTGAAAAAAAAGCCCCGGCAAGGATCAATGTCAGCAGTGAAATTAAAATGACGACCCGCCGCCCCTGCTGCGGAACCATCTCGGTGTCTTTGTCAAAACCAAATATGAAACGCCCGGATCGATGCCCGACTTCAACAAAATGCCGACCGCGGTACCGGCCCACGCGAATAACCGGATGAGTGCCCCAATCGCGCCAGTGCACTTTTTTCAAATTGGAGACGCCGGCAGCCGTCTTCCAGCTCAAACCAGGACCTTCATAATAGATTTGCAAAGAGGCTTGCCGCCCGATTTGTCTTGCCCGCTCAAGATTGGGAGGATCGCCCAGATCATCAATGATATAATTTAAATATTGCAAAATATTCTGATGCAGCGGACGGCCGGGGTCGCTTCGATAAATCCAGAAAAATCCAACCACAACAATATTGACACAAATGCCGGTTAAAAGAATCACCAGCAGCAGCTTGGTAAACACCGACCCGAAAATCTTTCTGATCCAGCCTTTCTGCTCAGGCATCGTTTACCCCGTCCGGATGGCCGATAAACACGTACCCCGTACCCCAGACTGTTTTGATAAAGACGGGGCTTTTGGGGTTGTCATTTAATTTGTGGCGCAAACGGCTCATGGTGATATCCACTGAACGGTTAAACGCATCGCAATCGATTCCCCGCAATTCTTGTAAAATCTGGTCACGGTCAAAGACCTTGCCGGGATTTCCGGCCAGCAGTGCCAGCACTGCAAACTCGTTGGTGGTCAGCCCCAGATCAGTCCCGTCAAGCTTTGCCAGATGCTTGGAAAAATCGATCTCCAGGGATCCGAAAGTCTGGAGGCGGGTTGCATCGATTTTTTGGGCACGCCGCAAGATTGAATGAATGCGCGCCACCAGCTCCCGGGGTTCAAAAGGCTTGGGCAGATAGTCATCAGCGCCCAATTCCAGCCCGACCACCTTATCCATCAATTCCCCCCTGGCGGTGAGCATGATAATCGGCACCGACGACTGCTGCCGGATGGTCTTGCACACCTCGAAGCCGTCCATCCCGGGAAGCATCACATCCAATATCACAAGGTCGGGCGCCTTTTGCTTCAGCTTTTTTAAGCCTTTTTCCGGATGGGTGGTGCTCAGGACGTTAAAACCGAAATCGCTCAAAAAATCTTTCAGCAAACCGTTGAGTTTTTCATCATCATCTATGATCAGGATTGTCGAGGCCATAGCATTGGGGCTGTCATCTTGATGGCATTATGAATCTGTATAAAAAGTCTGACCGTGTTTGAGATCCACCCAGCAGTCGGCAAGTCCCTGCCTTATAAGCTCCTGTTTTACCTGCAGCGGCGGAAAATGTACCGGTTCGTCTCCCAGGCGAAAGGTCCCCCAGTGAACAATCATCAGCTTGCGGGCCTTAAGCGCTTTAAATGCGCAAACCGTTTCCGCCGGGTTCATGTGGCTGGAGGCCATGAACCAGCGGGGCTCATAGGCGCCCACGTTGAAAACGGCCAGATCAATATTAAAGTCTTCCCCCAATTGCTCAAACCCGTCAAAATAAGCCGTGTCACCGGAGATATAAATCGTGTAGCCGCCGGCCGTCCGGACCAGGTAGGAGCCCCACAACGACCGGTTGGGCCCGATCAGCGGATTTCGCATGGTCCAGTGATTGCACGGCAGAAGGGTTATTTGCAACTTTCCATCGTCAAAAGAGTCAAACCAGTCAAGCGATGTCCGGTTTTTCATGGATAAATCGCTGAAGATTTGATCATATCCCAGGGGGGTGACCATGTGGGTGTTTTTATTCAAGCCCGCCAAGCTTGGCAAGTCCAGATGATCATAGTGGCCGTGGGTAATCAGAACATGCCGGGGTGCGGGCATCGCCTGCACCCCGGATTTTAACGGGCTGAAGTCTTTGATAAACCAAAAAATTTCGGAAAAAACGGGGTCCACCAGAATGCAACAGTCACCCTCTTTAATCATCACCGTGGCATGTTTGATAAATGTTATTGAAACTCCCGGATGTCTACGAACCGGCTCCCAATCTATGGATACGGGAAGTACCTGTTCATCGCCATAAAATTTTCTAAACCGGTTGGGGCTGAAAAGTTTCCACTTCAAGATTTCCCGCAAACGGCCCCGCCGCCCGGCGCCCAGGGGATTCACAAACCCCCCGGGAGCATGATGTTCTTTTTGCCGGGCAATATCTCGCAGCCGACGCCCATTTAAAGGTTTAAAGTGCAGTGGCCCTGTTTGGACATCGCCGGCAACCGCTGCTGGAGATAAATTGGGCATCATGTTGAAAATGGCCATACCTTTCAGACTGATTACTAATTTTCGAATAAAATGTCGTCGGGTCATGGCCATTTTCCGGAAAAATCAGATCGTCTCTGGTTACTCCCAGTCATGGTCATGCCACTGATTGAAAGTTTCCAGTTTGGCAACCAGCCTGGCTTTTTGTTCAGGACTCAGGGTCCGGTGAAATTCAGCCAGACGCTCAATCATCAGATCGATCAATTCTTCGATCTGGGCTCTTTTGACAGCCACCAGTTGTTTTAAACGCTGCTGGTCGATGGTTTCACTTTTAAGCTGGGCAATGATTTCAACCCGCATCTCATCACGGTCGACATTCATTTGCCGGCCTTTTTCAACAAACTCGGCTTTGATCCGGTTCAACTGCGCCACCTGGGCATCGCTCAGATCCAGGGCTTCGGTGGCGTAATCGATCATAAATGCGGCCTGATGCCCACCGCCATGGCGCCGACATCCCTCAAGGCCGGCTACACCGACAATCAACAGCATGATAAGTCCGACATACAATCTTTTTTTTAGCATGATTCCTCCTTTGTTGTAAAACAACTTTGCGGGTTAATAATATTTGCGTCCCTGACTCTGGGTTAAATATTAACCCTCTTTGATCGTGAATGCTTTTCCGGGGTGTAACAGTTTGTAACAATTTGTATCCACTGAAGAAGAGATCTTGGATGGCAAGAATCATACTTGACACGTCTTGCCAATTCCCCTAAACTCCACGGCAAATATCGCTTTTTAGGCTCTTCGTACTTTTATCAGCCAACCGGTACTACGCAAAGGAGGTTTAGATGACAAACAGATTGATGTGGTTATGTGCAGTGGTGATGGCAATTGCTCTTGTGATGCCCGGAGCGGCTGCGGCAAAAACTTTTAAAATCGGAGTGACGCAAATCGTTTCCCATCCGGCTCTGGATGCAGATCAGAAAGGCTTTGAACAGGCCCTGAAGGACAATGGCGTCAAAGCCGTGTACGACTATCAGAATGCCCAGGGGGATATGGCCAACGCCCAGGCAATCGCGAGAAAATTCAAAGGCGACAATCTCGATTTGATTCACTGTATTGCCACCCCCACCTCCCAGGCCATCGTCAAGGTCATCACTAAAACCCCGGTGATCTATTCCTCGGTCACCGACCCGGTGGATGCCGGGCTGGTTAAAACCATGGGCCCCGCCGGGGGCAACGTGACCGGCGTATCTGATGCCTGGCCCTATGAGCGGCAGGTCAAGCTTCACCACGAGATGGTCCCTTCAGCCAAAGTATGGGGAACCATTTACAATGCCGGAGACGCCAACTCGGTCAAGAGCATCGCCTGGGCCCGGGAGGCCATGAAAAAATACGGCCTGAAATATGTCGAAGTTACCGTGTCGACATCCGCTGAGGTTTACATGGCGGCCCAGTCGCTGGCCGACCGGGTGGACGCCATATTTATCATCTCCGACAACACCGTGGTCTCGGCGTTCGAATCCCTGGTAAAGGTCTGCAATGACAAAGACGTTCCTCTTTTTGGCGGCGGGACTGAATCTGTGCCGCGCGGCTCGATCGCCGCACTGGGTTTCGACTACTTCCAGGTGGGATACACCGCAGGCCTGAAAGCGGTCCAGATTCTCAAAAACGGTAAAAAACCGGGGGACATTCCTTCCAGCCTGACCAAAAAACTGAAGCTGGTGATCAATCTCAAGGCAGCCAAGGCCCAGGGTGTCACACTGGATCCCAAATTCATCAAAATGGCACAACAAGTGATTCGGTAACCCCTGCTCGCTTTAAGCCGCGCCCCCGCTACGTTAGTCTTCAGGGTGGGCGCGGCTTTTATCTTTGCTTGAAGGATCGCCATGCTCAACATCATCCCCATATCCCTGGAACAGGGTCTGGCCTATGCCTTGGTGGCACTGGGCATTGCGCTGACCTTTCGGGTGTTGGCCTTTCCGGATCTTACGGTTGACGGCAGTTTCCCGCTGGGCGGCGCAGTTGCCGCCCGACTGATATTTGACGGCATGGACCCGCTCACCTCTACGCTGATCGCCACCGCAGCAGGTTTTGTCGCCGGATACCTGACTGGAATCTTTGCCACAAAATTCAAAATCAACTCCCTGCTGGCCGGAATCCTGATGATGACTATTTTGTATTCGGTCAACCTGAGAATCATGGGACGGGCCAACATTCCGCTGTTGAGCAAACCCACCCTGTTTTCCCCCATGGAATCGCTGAGCATATCACGCGATATCCCGGTGATCATTTTCTTTCTGGTTATCGCCGTGGTATGCAAATTCGCCATCGATGTTTTTCTTCACACCGAGTATGGATTGGGACTGCGTGCAACGGGCGACAATGAGGACATGATCCGCGCGCTGGGGGTCAACACCGACAGCGTTACCAATTTTGGCCTGGGGCTTTCAAACGCCATGGTCGCCCTGGCGGGGGCTCTGATCGCCCAGGACCAGGGATTTTCCGATGTGGGCATGGGTATCGGCATGATCGTTGCGGGCCTGGCATCGATCATCATCGGAGAAGCACTGATCAAACCGAAGACGGTGGTCAGGCTGACGCTTGCCGCCGCCTTCGGTTCCGTGGTCTACCGTTTTATTATTGCCCTGGGAATGCGCATGGGGTTGGCCCCGACCGATCTCAAGCTGGCAACCGGGGTCATGGTGGTGATCGCCCTGGCGATCCCGGCCATTCGTGGACAACGGGAAAAGAAATTAAACCTCAGGGGAATGTGAACCTTGGCCGAATATATGCTGACATTAAAGGGTGTCACGAAAATATTCAATAAAGGCACCCAGGATGAAAAACGGGCCCTGGATGACTTCAGCCTTGAAGTCGAAAAGGGTGACTTCATCACGATCATCGGATCCAACGGAGCAGGAAAAACCACCCTTTTGAACGTCATCGCCGGAACTGTCGACCCTGACAAGGGACAGATAATTGTAAACGGCCAGGATGTCACAAAATGGCATGATTTCCAGATGGCCCGGTTTGTCTCCCGTGTCTTTCAAAGCCCTACCATGGGAACGGCCGGGGAGATGCGCATCGAAGAAAATATGTGCATGGCTGAATTAAGGGGTAAAAAACGGGGCCTGAAGTGGGGCGTTACGAAAAACAGGCGTTCCCGGTATAAGGAAATCCTCAAGGTACTGGATCTCGGACTGGAAGAAAGATTAAAGCAGTCCGTCGGCCTGCTGTCCGGTGGCCAGCGCCAGTCGCTGACGCTGCTGATGACGACCCTGGCCCCGCCCAAGCTGTTGCTGCTCGATGAGCACACGGCCGCCCTGGATCCCCGCACCGCTTCCAAGGTATTGGATTTGACCGACACCATGGTCCGGGAAAACAGGCTGACCACCCTGATGGTCACCCACAA
>JAOZPY010000538.1 GCA_029932495.1 Desulfobacterales bacterium | reverse complement strand
TCAAACCCCACGGCATTTACTGGCCGATCATGCTCAAGGCCGCCGGCATACCGATCTACAAGCACCTGAACGTTCACGGTTACTGGAATGTCGAGCAAAGCAAAATGTCCAAAAGCCTGGGCAATGTGATCGAACCGTTGCAGCTTAAAAACGTCTATGGCCTGGACGCGTTTCGCTTTTTTCTGATACGGGACATGACCTTCGGGCTGGATTCCAGTTTCAGCGAGGACTCCCTGGTCCAGCGAATCAATTCGGACCTGGCCAATGACCTGGGCAACCTGTTTTCACGGGTTATTTCCATGGTCCACAAGTACAGCCAGGGAATAGTGCCCGCCGTTGATCCGTCCGCGGAGATGGAGTGTGAATTCGGACTTCAGGCCGACGCACTGCGTGCCATCGAGGACTTTGACCGCTTCATGGAGGACTTTCAATTTCACAATGCATTAAAGGCGGTGTGGAAATTTATCGCCCAGATGAACAAATACGTGGATGTTACCGCCCCCTGGGAACTGGCCAAGAAAAAAGCCAGCCGCAAACAGCTCGAGGCCGTGCTGTACAACCTGCTGGAGGGACTGCGGGTCATCGCCGGCCTCATCTACCCGGTGATGCCCGATGCCGCAGCCAGAATGCAAAAACATCTCGGCCTGGACCCTGACGCGCCCTTCTATATGCTGGACCAGCTCAGAACCTGGAAAGCCATTGAGACCGGCACCCAACTGCCAAAGTCCATTTCTTTATTTCCCAGAGTCGAGATGAAAGCAGATACAACCGAGCAGGGGCAGGCACAGCAAGTCGGATCTTTGGCCCCCGACATCAAGCCGGAAATCACGATAGATGAATTTGGCAAAATCGATTTGCGGGTCGCCACCATCGTGGATGCCCAGCGAATTCCCCGGGCCAAAAAAATTCTGAAGCTGGAAATCGATATGGGCAAAAAGCGTACCATTGTGGCCGGCATCGCCCAAACCTATTCCCCGGAAGAGCTGATCGGCAAACAGGTCATCGTGGTGGCCAACCTGAAGCCGGCCAAACTGATGGGTATTGTCTCCAACGGGATGCTCATCGCTGCGGTGGACGATTCCACCGTTACCTTGGCCACCCTCGAAAAACCAGTACCTCCCGGCACGCCGCTGGGATAAAAAAAACAGGTCCAGGGTTCAAGGTTCAAGGTACAAGGTTGAAAACAACCTAAATACTGATCCAATTCCGGCACTGGCAGTGGCGGGGCGCAAATTTAATTTAGGGCTTAAGTGACCGCAAAAAATCACACAAACGCTTTGCCGGCGTGTTACGGCATCATCCCGGCCCGCTGGCAGTCGAGCCGTTTTCCGGGCAAGGCCCTGGCCGAGATCCTGGGCAAACCGATGATCTGTCATGTTTACGAACGGGCCGTGCAGTGCGCCCGACTGACTTCGGTGGTCCTGGCAACCGATGACGCACGTATCCAGGCAGCGGCCCGGCAGTGGCACATCCCGGTGGTAATGACCCGGGCAGATCACCCCAGCGGGACCGATCGGGTGCTGGAGGCCGCCAGAATCCTCCAACTGCCCGCCGATGCGGTGGTGGTCAACATCCAGGGCGACGAACCGGCCCTGGAAGCCGACATGCTCAGCCAGTTGCTGGCACCCTTCGCAGCCGCCCGGATCCAGGTAACCACCCTGGCCCGCAAGATTAGCGCCAAAGAGGCCCAAAATCCGGACCGGGTCAAGGTGGTCTTGGCCGACGACGGCCAGGCGCTTTATTTTTCCCGGGCGCCCATTCCCCATGCTTTGGACGGCCACCGGGCTGACTACTACGGGCACATCGGCATCTACGCCTTTCGCATGGAGGCGCTGGTTCAATTCGTCTCCCTGGAGCGGGGTCGCCTGGAAACCGCTGAAAAGCTTGAGCAGCTGCGGCTGCTTGAAAACAACATCCCGGTACACGTGGTCAAGACCGAGCACCAGAGCATCGGTGTGGACCGCCCCGCGGATCTTCAAGTTGTCAGCAACATCATGAGGAAAAACGATTCCGTAAGGAAATGAATTCCATGAAAAAACCCGTCTTATCCTGTTTGGCGGCAGCTTCATATCTGTTTGCAGCCTGTGTGCGGCACGCTGCCCGACAGGCCCGCCTCTTTTTGACGGCCAATGTCTATATCGGCAAAAATCCCAACCGGGTGCCCGGCAGAGCGGTCATTTTTTTCCCCTGCCACAATACGCTCCTGTGCTGCGGCATTGCCGGCATGGTTTCCTATAAACACTCCTCATCTTCTGTGGCCCCGGTAAATATGCGCCAGCTCAATGAACTGGTGACGCGGATCGAAAACCAGGGCAGTCAAAGCTGCCGACAACTCGGGCTGCCGGAGGTTGACCGCCGGTTTCTGGGGGGGCGGGAAATAATCGCGTCTCTGGACCAGGCCGTGCAGTCCGTAAAATGCCGTGATCCGTTTTTTGCTGTTTTCAGCATCGAAAAAGACCGCCGCCAACTGGCCGACTGCGGGCACCGGCTGACCGCCATTGCCGATACCGAGGCGCGGCTGCTGACAGAGCACATGGGCCGCATGGACGCCCAAAAAGTGGAGTTGATGGACGCGCGCATCGAAAAATTGCGGGATATTGCCTGGTGTATCAGCTCGGAGATCATCGAAAATATCAAAAAAATCGAGGCGCTGTACACCGGCCGCGATGGTGCGCCCCAGCCTCGGGCGGTTGCCGTTTTCAAAAAAATAAACGGGGTCTTAAACAGCCTGGACCGACTCGAAGTGCGGGGACGTGATTCGGCCGGCGTCTCAC
>JAOZPY010000537.1 GCA_029932495.1 Desulfobacterales bacterium | reverse complement strand
TCCGCTTCCGGCGGCCTTCATAGATGGCTCCAACCGTGTCACACATAATGATATTGGATATCCCGGCGCTCAACAAAAGCTTGGTGACCGCCGTCGCCCCGGCGCCGGCACCATTGACAACTACTTTAATATTTTCAAAGCTTTTACCGACAATCTTCAAGGCATTTATCATCCCGGCAAGGGCAATGACCGCCGTACCATGCTGGTCATCGTGAAATACCGGAATATCGAGCTTCTGCCGGAGAATGTGTTCAATTTCAAAACAGCGCGGTGCCGAAATGTCTTCAAGATTGATACCGCCGAACACCGGCGAGATGGCTTCCACCACCCGCACAATTTCGTTGACATCCTGGGTGTCAAGGCAAATGGGCAGGGCTTCCACGCCACCAAACGTCTTAAACAGAATCGATTTTCCTTCCATGACCGGCAGAGCCGCCCGGGGACCGATATTTCCCAGGCCAAGAACGGCGGAACCGTCGGAAACTACCGCCACCAAGTTGCTTTTCACGGTTAAATCATACAGCCTGTCCCGGTCTTTCATGATCAGTGTACAGCAGTCGGACACCCCGGCCGCTGAATAGAGCACCGAAGCCAGATGAATGTCCTTGACCGGAATTTTCCCCTCAATACCCACGACACCCAGATAGCGCCGATGCAGTTCCAGGGACTGCTCATCAAGAGATGATGACTGCGGTTCAGGACGCTGGTGCTGTTTGCTTGGAGCCGGGAGGATGGACAATTCCCCTTCGTAGACGTAGCGGAGCAGCTTGTCTTCCACCTTATCCGGATCAACTTTTTTACGGTTTACTTTTGCGGCCACGGCCGCCATGGCCACCTGGCGGGCAATTTCCGGCGCCAGACTGAAATCAATCAGCCGGGGGATGATATTCACTTCACTGAGGAGATGATCGGGAACATGCTCCTGAATGGCCTTGACGGCCGCCATCTCCATGCTGCCGGTAATCTTCCAGGCGGCAGCATCAAGGGCGCCACGGAAAAAACCGGGAAAAACCAGGGATGAAGTCAGGTAGTTGGGATGGTTGACATTGCCAGTGGCGGCGATAAACGCCCCGGCTTTCCTGGCGGCCAGATAATCGATTTCGGGCACCGGCAGCGCCAAGGCAAAGATGATCGGCCTGGCAGCCATCCCGGCAATCCATTCAGGTGAAAAAACGGCACCGGCTGACAAGCCAATAAAAATATCAGCTCCCGGCAAAACTTCCGCCAATGATCCTTTGACATGAGACTCATTGGTAACAAAGGACAGCTCCGATTTTACCCAGTTCATGTTGGCGGTCCGGTGGCGGTATATCGCCCCGGCCCGATCACAAACAATCAGTTCGCCAACGCCCAGCTTGACCAGCCGGCGGGCCAGGGCAATGCCTGCCGCCCCGGCACCATTGATGACTATTTTACAATCTTCCAGCTTTTTGCCGGCCAGCTTCAGGCTGTTGCCCAGGGCGGCCAGGATGACAATGGCCGCTCCATGCTGATCGTTGTGAAAAACCGGCAGGCGGACGGCCCGCTGCAGTCTTTCCACAACGGCAAAACAGTCCGGAGAAGCAATATCCTCAAGGCAGATGCCTCCCATGGTTGGGGCCATGACCCGAACGATTTCGACAAATTCATCGGGATCACCGGCATCAACCGCCAGGGGAATGGCATCGATACCGGCAAAAGTTTTGAAAAATGCGGATACCCCTTCCAGCATGGGAATCGACGCTCCAGCACCGACATTACCCATGCCGAAGACGGCAGTACCGTTGGAAAAAAGCCCCACCGTGTTGGCACGCATGGTGTAGCGAAATGAATCCGTTGAATTATCGGCGATTGCCCGGCAACAAGCTCCAACCCCAGGCGTGTAAACCAGGCTCAGGATTGAACTGTCCTTGATGGGCACTTTGCTGCGGACACCGATCAGCCCCCGGTACTTTTCGCGCAATTCCAGCGATTTCCCTGCTAACGGCATGATGAGACACCTCCGTATTCAAAATCTGTATCAGCGAACCGCGGGACTCCTGAGGGGAGGATTCTGGGAAGGATATCGGCCTGGATAAGGCGACGCAGGAGGGATGTCCTGAACCGCCGGCTGACCGGCTCCCTGGCCCGGGAAGGCAAAAAAATCTTCGGACAGGACGCCCAGCGACTGGCCACTGAACAGTGAAATCAGTTTCAACTGGGCTTTGCTCTGACCACGCACCACGATCAGGTAAGGCTGAATAATCAGTCCATAGCGACCTTGCCGGCGCAGCTCACCGCGCAGCTGGTCAATAATAATTTGATTGACCTGGGGAATACCGGCAATCTTCATGGTGGGGAAACGCCCCAATTCCAGCGCCATGACTTCCGTTGCTTCCCGGGTAAAAGGATAAAAGCCGGTCAGGTTTTTCACCGGCGCAACGTAAGCCATCACCGGTGCCGGTACCATCACGTGGTCATCAACCATAAACGGCTTCTCCTGCTGCACGATCAAAGCCCGGGAAACACTGCCCGCGCTCTCAACGATGGAAACGACCCCTTTAAACACCCGGTTGAAAACCTTTTCAGGATTTTTTTCATCTTTGACCCCGGCATCATAAACCAGAAACTCAGCCCCAGCCCCGGGTACCGTATCATCGGCAAATTCGAGAATGACCTCGTTTTTGTCCTTGATAATGGAGACAATGTGACCGTCACTGTACAGATTCTGTTCCACCCGGTCAAAAAGAGAAACCAGCGCGTCACTCAACGACGCCGCTCCGGCAACAGTTGTAAAAAACAAAAAAAAGGAAAGAATAAGAAAC
>JAOZPY010000536.1 GCA_029932495.1 Desulfobacterales bacterium | reverse complement strand
GCCTGCTGCTCGACAGTGACGCCGCCGGATACGGCGGTCACGGGCGGCTGGCCGCCCGTGAGCAGCACATCACAGCGGCCGACTGCACCACGGGACAAACCCGGCATCTTCTCCGCCTGTACCTTCCAACCCGCACCGCGCTGATTTTGCAACCGGTAAGCTGAAATGGCCGCACTTGAAAATAAAAACATCGTCAGCGTGTCCTGGAGCGATCACCTGGTGTTCGGCGAAGGCGACGGCCGGCTGGCTTCGGTGGCGGCCGTTTGCCGGTGCATGGACCGCTGGCAGGCCGAGTTGGGCGCTGCAATCATCCACTGGCGGGTCACCCGCAGCCGGATCAAGGGCAAATTTTTCCAGGCCCGGGGGTCCCGGCATTTTGCCCGATCCGATTCAGCCCGGGTGGACTGGGATGATTTTAAGGATGTTCCCCTTTTGGCCCATGCGCGCGGCATGCAGGCCTTTTTGTATGTCTCGCTGTTTGACGAGGGCTGGCCGCTGCTGCCCAAAAAAATCCGGCAGGTGAGTTACCACAACCAGATGCACGGCCGGCACGTGAGCTGGCAAAGCGATTTCAGCCGCCGGCATCCCGAATACATCGTGGTGGACCGCAGCCGGAAGACCCGCCAGTGGGGGGTTTTGTGCCTGGCCTACCCCCGAGTGCGCCGACATTTTATCAGCCGCTTTCAGCGCCTGCTGGCAGCCGGTGATTTCGACGGCCTGTTCGTGTGCCTGCGCAGCCAGAGCCGGCCGGCGGATTTTGCCGACCAGTTCGGCTTCAACCGCCCGGTACGAGATGAATATTTGAAACGCTTTGGCCGGGACATCTGGCACGAAGATTTTGATCTGCAACGCTGGCGGAATTTGCAAGGTGACTATCTGACGGTTTTTCTGGCAGAGCTGAAAAAGCAGTTAAACCGCCGCGGCCTGCTGCTGGCCGTGGGAGCCGCCCGGGGAAACGTGCTGGGACCGCCCCTGGGAAACGTCAGCCTGCAATGGGAGCGCTGGGTGCAGCAAGGCATCGTCGATCAGCTGATCATCGACCAGGACTCCTCGCGCTGCCCGTCCATGGGCCACGACCTGTGGCCCATGCACCGGGGTTATGGCTATCTGCAAAATTATATCGGCGGGCTGCACATGAATCCGTTGGAAGAAGACCTGCAGCACATCTACCGGCCGGTTATCCAGCAGGGCGATACCCGGCTGTATCTCGCCCGCCAGTGGCATCCCCGGGCGCCTGAAAAAGAACGGGCCCTGCTCAAGGATGCATGCGCGACCGGGCTGGTGTTCAGCTCATTTCGCCATGACAACCCGGGCCCGATCCGGCGCAATGACTGGCGCGCCTGAAGCACAAACACCGGGCCGGTAGCACCCTGCAGACATGCTATTGATCCGCCAGCCCCGGCAGGTCAGGGAAATCCAGAATCGTTTTCAAGGGTACGACGGTAATCTTGTCAGCAAGCCGATATTGCTGCTTGCCGGGATAAACAACCCAGAGGTGTTCAAGTTTGAGATCCGCCAGGGCAATATGCATCGAGCGTTTCGTGCCCGGAGCATCCGCATATTTGAATTCAAATCCGTAACGCCGGCCCCGGGTGATCACCATCAGGTCCAGCTCGGCGCCGGCATGGGTGGCCCAGAAATAGGCATCGCGGGTATCCAGCGCATGAATAACATGCTCGAGGGCAAAGCCCTCCCATGAGGCGCCGATTTTCGGATGACCCTGCAAATCGGCCAGATTGGACAGTTGCAGCAGAGCGTGCAAAATTCCACTATCGCGAATATAAATTTTCGGCGCTTTGACCTGGCGTTTGCGGATATTTTCAAACCAGGGCGGCAGCACCCGAACCATATACGCACCCGCCATGATATCCAGATAACGGCGCGCCGTATTTTCGGAAGTTCCCAATGATCTTGCAAATTCGGCTGCATTCCATATCTGGCCGTGATAATGCGCGACCATCGTCCAGAATCGTCTCAATGTTTCGGCAGGAATCGTGATGCCGAGCTGGGGAATGTCCCTTTCCAAAAAAGTGCGGATAAAATTTTCACGCCAGACCATACTGGCTGGATTGTCGTCAGCCAAAAATGAATTCGGAAAACCACCGCGAACCCAAAGCGGTTGCATTTGATCGGCACCGACTTCGATTAGCTGAAATCCAGATAAATCCACAAAACCAATGCGTCCCGCCAACGATTCAGATACGCCTTTCACCAATTGAGGCGATGCGGAGCCCAGCAGCAAAAATCGAGCTGGACTGCTGGAACGGTCCACAAGAACCCTGAGGATTTCAAAAAGGTCCGGGCGGCGCTGGACTTCGTCAATAATGACCAATCCGCTGAGCGCTTCCAGGGCCTGGAGCGGTTGGGAAAGACGGCGTGTATCAACCGGGTTTTCCAAATCAAAATATTCACATGGTTCATGTTCGGCAACCATCCGGGCCAGGGTGGTCTTACCGCATTGCCGCGGACCGAGAAGCGCGGTGATCGGATGAACCTGGAATGTCCGTTCAATACGACCGATGGCATGGGGGCGCGGTATAATCATACCTCCAATAATATTCCTTGAAAATCATAATGTCAATGAAGAATCTTCTATATTAAATAGGGACCGTGGTCATGTTGAAGGACAATAAACACCTTCACGGGGAAACGAAAACAAAATTGACTGGACAAAAAGCTTCATAGAAGCTATGCGCTTGACGGAAGGCCGCGCATTTCGCCATGACAACCCGGGCCCGATCCGGCGCAATGACTGGCGCGCCTGACGGCTTACGATACTTAAGGAG
>JAOZPY010000535.1 GCA_029932495.1 Desulfobacterales bacterium | reverse complement strand
GTCGGATCCACTTACCGTTGCGTCAACCGGTTCATGGGCCGGCGGATTGAGACCGAGGGGTTGGTTACTGATTTTGTGCGTGATACAAAATATACCATTCGGATTACATCGGGGGATGTGAGCGGGGAAAGTACGCTTTTTTTCGAGGATTTTGAAGGTGGCACGCGGCTTACCGCTGTCGGTCACCTGGACTTGATACATTTAAAACTGACGGCGATGGCTGTCAGGCACAAAATCAAAAAGCAGCTAAAAAAAGACATGCGGCGATTAAAAAAAATTTTGGAAAACGGAGCCGGCCCCTGAGCGGCCAGCTGGAAGCGGCATTACGAAGAGCTGCGGGACAGCTTCGGTTTGTTGATCTTGCAGACGTCGTTTTTCATTGCCAGCAGGTCGGCAAATGAGATGGTGCTTAATTTTTCAAATACGGCCCTTGCGGCTTCCTGCCATAGATGCCGCGTCAAACAGCTTGTCACCCGCTCACAGGTTTGCGGGTTCTGGTCACAGGCAATCAGCGAGTTCCCGCCCTCCAGCAATGTTACGATTTCTCCAACCGTAATATCCGCCGGCGGGCGGTTGAGCATATGTCCGCCTTTGGCTCCCCGAAAACTTTTCACGTAGCCGGCCCGTTTTAACGGCCGGATAATCTGTTCCAGGTATTTGAGAGAGATATTCTGCCGGTTGGCGATTTCTCCCAGTTGAATCGGTCCCTGACCATAGTGCTGGGCCATGTCCAGTATCAGGCGCGTACCGTACCGGCTGCGTGTTGACAGCTTCATAACCAGTTCCTGCCTTTGTGGGGTTGAGCAAAGTTGATGGCCCCGTGAAAAGTCTTTTGTGCGCGGCTTTTAGCATTTTGGCAAAAAGATTGCTGGGATCCGAAAGCGTTAATAAATTCAAACTGTTTGAGGGCGCCAGCCCGGGTTTTTGAATTTTAGCGAAGGCTTTCAGCAATTCCCAAAATGCTCACGAAGCGAACCAAAGGGACTTTTTACGACTTCATCAAAATTAAATCTATAATATTTTAATAGGATATCGAAATGAACAAAGACCGTCAACACGATAATCAGCGTTTTGGCCAAAATGTATTGGTTGGCAATCAATCAAGGTTCAAGATAATTCTGCACAATGGCTTCCAGCCGATTCAGCTGCCCTCCGAAAAAATGGTCTGCACCGGTGATGATTTCAAAACGGGCGTCCGGATTCCAGTGCTCATAGGCGGTTTCGATCATTTGCGCCGGGGCGATGTCATCCCGGCCGCCGGTGACGATCAGCTTCAAGCTGTCAAGATTCGATAGGTTGCCAAAATCTATCAATGCCATCGGCGGGGAAACCATCACCATGTTCAGTGGTTTCACCTTGCCGCCGGCTGCCAGCGCATTGACCCAGGCGCCAAAGGAATATCCAACCAGATCGATGTCTTTGATGCCCAGGCCTTGCAAGTATGCGATGGCTGCTTGCACATCCTGCTGCTCGCCGATTCCATCGTCGTAGCTGCCCCGGCTTTTGCCGACCCCTCTGAAATTAAATCGCATGGTTGTCCAACCGAGTCGGCCATAGATCCGGCCGATAGCCGCCACCACGTTATTGTGCATATCCCCGCCGTAAAGCGGATGGGGGTGAGTGATAACAACGCCTTTATCAGGGCTGTTTTTTTCGAGCAGTCCCTCAAGCTCATGAGCGCCGGCGGTAAATCGAATTTTTTCTTCCACAAGTATCTCCTTTGCCGGTTTAAATTAATATCAGCGAACCCTAAACCCGAAAGCGCTCCGTTTATGCCATATTTTCCTTCCGGTGATCAACCTCGAAAAGAAAACAGTTGACAACGTCCGCAACTCTGCCAAAATAACCTGTTAAACTTGAAAAGGAGAACATTGTCAGGGACAAGGGGCCTGCTTTACGGGGGACCCTTTTTGCTGGTTGTTTTTTTTTGATCGCATCAATTTCGCAAAGGAGAAAAAAATGAGCACTGTCCGGGATTGGGAAAAACCGATTCGCAGGTTGGAACAGTTAATGCGCCTGAAGTCATTTCCAGTGGCTTTCAAGCTTTTCGAAGACCGTGATGCACTTTCCGAGGTCCCCTTTTTACGGAGGATGCGCACCAAATCCACCCTCTGTCAATTGATCAATTTGGTGCGCAATTTCGATTGGACCGTGGGGGCTGATGCCGGTGATTTTATGAATGAGCTGTGCCCTTCTATCATCGGGTTGGCCGAACTGCCCGATTACGTAAAGGATGGGACATTTCGCAGCATCGTCTGGACCAAGAGCCGGGCGGACGGTAAAAAGTACGAAAACGGTATTCCCCGGGTGCCGACAGGCAAATACGAGGCCGTTGCCCTGGCCCCCCTCGTCTATAACCCGTTTGACCCCGATATTGTTCTGATTTATGGCAATCCGGCCCAGATGATGCTGCTGATCAACTCTTTGCAGTTTGAAAATTACGAGGTGATGCAATTTTATTGCGTTGGGGAAACTTCCTGCTCTGATGCCATTGCCCGGTGTTACCTGAACCGCAAGCCGGCGCTGACCATACCCTGTTACGGTGAGCGCCGTTACGGGCATGCCCAGGATGATGAACTGGTGATGGCCATTCCGGCTGAAATGATGGATAAGGCTTTGCGCGGTATGGAGGCGCTTTACCGCAGGGGGATCCGTTATCCGATCAGCTATGCGGGGGCTGAGACCGATGTAACCCATGCATTTCCGGCAGTCTACGGTGGGGAGGAAACCATCAATATGCTCAGGGGCAATGACAACCGGCTGCTGCTCGGGGTAACCGGCAGTATCGCCA
>JAOZPY010000063.1 GCA_029932495.1 Desulfobacterales bacterium | reverse complement strand
TTGCTTGCCTGCCTGGAATTTCCGGATTTCATTTGACATTTTCTATCTAATGGGTCATATAAGGGACATTCCAGCAAAACGGTAATTTCCCCCGCATTTGTTCGCCGTTATCTTACCGGGTCCACTGAGCCCAGATCGACACATCACAGTTCGGCAAATCCGCGGACTGAAAAGAAAGGACGCTATGAAGCAAAAATACCACATCTGGAAAAATGACAACCAGCAGCAGTTGCATATCGATGAATACGCCGTCACCAGTGCGGATGCCGGCAGACAAAAAACACCGGGCTTGCAAAGTGAAGATTTTTCTCTTTTGTGCCAGCAAAGTTACGCTACTGATGACGTTGCCGATGCAATTTTAAAAGGCAAGGATTCTCTGATTTTACTGTTACGCAATACACATTTTTTCCCCAACGGACTGTACATGGATAAAATTGCTGATCAGGTGATCGCCATGTATGCTTTGCAGGGAGAACAACATGATGACCTGGTTGTCGATGACAAAGAAGTTCTTTCGGGGATGCTGGCAAAACCTCTTGAAAGTACAGACGATAATGCGGCAGTCGTTATGCAACCAACAAAAAAAGAAAAAGATCCGCTTCAACTGGTTGAAGAGGAAAAACAGTAGAGGAAATGGGGTTTTAAAACCATTTATAGCAAAGCGCATGTAAAAAAGGGCATCACCTCCGACTGGAGGGTATGCCCTTTTCAGGTTTACATCCGCAATAGCTGCCCTTACACGACAGTAACATTCACGGCGCGGGGACCTTTTTGCCCATCTTCAATTTCAAAAGTAACCCGGTCGCCCTCATTCAGGGTTTTAAAACCGGGGGCGTTGATTCCTGAATGGTGAACAAATACATCCGGGCCTTCATCCTGCTCAATGAAGCCATACCCTTTGCGTTCATTAAACCATTTCACAATTCCGTTGGCCATCGTGGCACCCTCCTTCCTTTAGATTAATCACGGTTCCAAACTTCAGGCCGCCACCTTGGCAAAGGGAACTTTCCTTCAGCACGAAACCGGGCCGCTAACATACGGCTTTACAAATTCTTAAAATGCGAGAGAAAAGCACCATGAAACAGTTTCGCAGTGCCATCCAATCTCCCGCCGTTGAGCTTCACTGACTCTTGCGGCCCCTCCCGAACGGCTGATAACACCTGCTAAGCCCGGGAGCAATTTGACGTCCACAAATCGTCTGCAAGGCATTCGTTGACAGGCTTGCCCTGTATTATTTATTATATTCATAATATCCACCGGGATGCAAGCGAAAATTTTTTCATCCTATCGCATGAAAAATTCCCAGCGCCATAGGTTGGACGCCGTCATATTCTCGTTAAAAAATTCTGTAATTTATGTTATACTAATTTTTATGTGGTCAGCGCTTCAAATACCCCGGAGTTAATCCCCATGGAATATAATTGGGAATTCAGCCGCAAAACCAGGTGCAGTGAAGAAGACCGGCGCCAGTGCCTGAAGTGGGTTTCCACGCTCGTATCTCTGGCCAAAATGGCCCGCCGCAACGGATTGCTGTCTCTGGTGCAACAAGCAGAAGAAAGCCCTTCTTTTCTGCTGAGCAAAGGGCTGCAGCTAGTTGTCGACGGGGTAAAACCCGAGGTGGTTAAAAATGTGCTTGAGACCTATATTCTCATCGGTGATTACCGCGGAAAAGAATTGTTGGAACGCTGTATGGTTCTGGAGGGAATAATAGCCATCCAAAAAGGGATTCATCCCAAGGTGATCAAAGAGCTTTTACTGGCCTTTCTGGGAGAAGACGGCTACCATCTTTATGAATCCCAGAACGGCAATAACACTGAAAATAATCTGGAAACGTTCTTAAAAAAAATTAAAAACGCCCCACCGGCCGGAGCACTGGGAGGCCAGCTGGAACATGTTATTTTAGGACTCAATGATGACGGCATTGAAAAATTTCTCATGGCAATCGATACCGGCGATCTGGCCCGTGCCATGAAGATCATGGGCGGTAGGGCCCAGGTCAAACTATTTGCCAGCATGCCGGAAAAAGCCGCCCATGCTCTCAGTGACGCCCTTGATGACCTCCGGGACCTGGATGACTCCGAAATCAACGAAGCCGCTCAGATGGTGCTTGAAATCTTGTCCGATCTGCAGCGACAAGGCGTCATTGCGCCTTCCAACTTTTGAGCTGAAACCTGCCTTGCCTATTGCAAAATCCTCCCCAACTGCTATAGTCAACCTTAATGCAAGGTGTGCATTTTTAAAGTCTTCAATGATAAAATCAGGTGTAAATTTAAGCAGGGGGGATACGGTGCTAACAAAGCGTTACGCGATATTGGCCGTGCACGGGTTGCCGGGTGCCATGCTGTTGATAGTTGCAGCCGTATTAACAGCGCTGCCGGCCCTTGCTGCTGGTGCAGCATCACCCGCAAAGACCGATAAATCTTCGAATGTGCAACCTATCCAGATTACCGCCGAGCAGCTGATTTCCAACAATGAAAAAAAATATGCCGAATTTATTGGCTCTGTTCGGGCGACCCAGGGAAACTTCGTGATCACTGCTGACAAGCTGCGGATATATTATGAAGGGGAGCTGCTCCAAACTGATGGGCAAAAGGATCCGGGCCAAAAGGGGCTGTTGCAAAAAATAGTTGCCAGCGGGCATGTCAAAATCAACACCGATCAGTATCGCGCTGAAGCAGAAGAAGCGGTTTATGACACCCGCTCAATGACCATTGTTCTAAGCGGCAAAAATTCCACGGTAATCAGTGGAAAAAATTCAATCAGCGGTTCAAAAATAACCCTCTACCGCAAGCAGCAGCGTATCAAGGTGGAGGGCAGTGCGCAAGACCGGATTAAGGCCATATTTTATTCAAAGGGCGAATCGCTTGATGCGATCAAGCTGGAAAATTCAGATCAATAGCATTGCAGCTACTGCCGGTTCTGCAACTGCTTCAGTTTTTTAAGCTTTTCATATTTGAGCATCAGCGCAATCCATTGCTGAAAAAGCGGCACGAGGCGTGCAGCCTTTTTACTTCCAAGTTCTTCGAGCTTTTTTTCTGCTTCGGCCAGCGCCAGTACCAGATCCTGCCGCTGAGGCTCTTGCTGCACCAGTCGACGGTAAATTTCAACTGCTCTGGACCAGTGGCCCTGCTGCACATAAACCTTGGCCATGGTTTCAGTATAAATGTCTATATCCGGATTCATTTTTTAACTTTCCTATCAGGCTGCGCACTGGGTTTTACAATGACTTCATCCTTTCCAACCATACCCAGCTCACGTCTGGCTACGCTTTCAATGTATTGCGGATCATGCTTCAACCGGTCGATTTCAACGCTGAGGGTATGATTTTCCCGGTTGAGATGTCGGTTTTCTTCCACCAGCCGTTCCCGCTCGGTCTTTAACAATCTCAAATCCAGCAGTCCATGCTCGCTGACAATAATGAAAAAAAACAATGCCGCCAGCAATAGCAAGGCCACCGACAGCCCAATCCTTTGTCTTGTCATCATTTTCGGCCGATCCCTTTCCTGAGTTCAGCCATTGCGCTGATTAATTCCGGAGTTCTAACTGCATATGAAAATCCACCATAGATCACCAGCCCGGCAGCCACACAAGCGGCAACGCCTCCCATAAGTGCGCCCATACTCTCGTTGGCTGTCGGCACCAGCAGGCGGGCCACGGCCCACACACCCAATCCCATTACAGCGGAGCCTGTTGCAGTTCTGATCATCGAGCGCAAAATGCTGCTGTATTCCAGCGTCTTTAGCCGTCGCTGCAACGCATACAGCAAAAGTCCCAGGTTCAACATTGAGGCCAGTGATGTCGCCAGGGCCAGGCCACCATGGCCAAGCGGATCCATCAGCACCACCCCCAGGATAATGTTGACCGCAATAGAAAATACCGCCATCAGAACGGGTGTGCGCGTATCCTGCAACGCGAAAAAAATAGCCGCCACGATCCGGACCGCTGAAAAAGCCCATAAGCCTATAGCATAATATAAAAGCGCCTCTGCCGTCAACTGGGTTGCCCGGGCATCGAATTGACCGCGTTGAAACAGCAGCTGCACAATGGGCTCCCGCAGGACTATCAGTCCTACCATGGCAGGAATCGAAATAAACAGGACCAGTTGCATGGTATGGGCAAAAGTGTCCTGCAAAGCTTTGAAGTCACCGGCAGCCGCCTGTCTGGAAAAACTTGGTAAAACAGCTGTGGCAGTTGCAATGGCAAAAATACCGAGAGGGAATTGAACCAGACGGTCAGCGAAATAAAGGTAGCTGATGCTGCCTTCCGGCAGCAAAGATGCGAGCAGGGTCCCGACGACAATACTGATCTGATACACGGCACCGCCGAGAATCACCGGCGGCAACAAGATCCCGATTTTTTTTAGCCCGGGATGAAGAAATCTGCCCCTCTGCCAAAACCGAAACCCCAACCGCACCAGCACAGGCAATTGCAATGACAACTGCAGGATCCCGCCGACCAGTACCCCTCCAGCAAGCCCGATGACAGGTCGGCTCATATACGGGCAGACCAACAGCACAGCGCCGATGATGGCAATGTTGAGCAGCACAGGGGCCAGCGCCGGCACCGCAAAGTGACCGAGAACATTCAAAATCCCCATGCAAAGCGCCACCATTCCGATAAAAAAGACATAAGGAAACATCAGCCGGGTCAAGGTAACGGTCAACATCAATTTGTCAGCATCAAATCCAGGAGCAATTGCACGTACAATCCAAGGGGCCAGCATGATTCCGCAAAGAGTTATCAAAGCCAGTAGCAGTGCCAGTACCCGGAAAGCCGAACGCGCCAGCGCAAAGGCTTCGGTGCGTCCCCGGTTTACGGTATAATCAGTGAAAACAGGCACAAAAGCGGCACTCAAAGAACCCTCGGCAAAAAGCCTCCTGAGAAGATTTGGGATTCGAAAGGCGGCGATAAATGCATCGGTGCTGAAACCGGCACCAAAATACCAGGCAATCGCCACATCGCGCACAAAACCGAGCAGGCGGCTCAACGTCGTGGCCGCGCCAACAACACCGGCGGCTTTTACCACCCGCGTATTTTCAGATATCATCAAAATTTCTCACTGGTTGCCCTGCAACATTAAGGTTTATGCACCGTTGAGGTTAAATTACCTTGACAGTTTCATTGTCATGTAATATTTATACAAATTTAAATCAATCTATCGAATTGAAAGGAGTATCTGAACATTGGCAAATCACAAATCGGCATTAAAACGCGCTCGGCAAAATGAAACGAGACGCTTGCGTAATAAGGCAGTTCGAACCAGGGTAAAAAACGTTGTAAAGGAAGTGCGTCTTTCGGCGGCTGAAGCCACCGGCGAGCAGAAGCAGGTGATGCTTAACGCCGCTCAGGCGACCATTGACAAAGCGGCAAAAAAAGGGGTAATCCATAAAAAAACAGCCGCACGTAAAATTTCGCGCCTGACAAAACATGTCAACGCCGTCAACGCCTGAACCAGTGACAGGGGGTTTTAAAACCACTTCTAAAAATCATCGGTCAGCCGGCTGTAGGCACGTTCAGCCAAACGCCGTGCAATCAACGCAATGGCGATATTTTTATTGCGGTTATTTTCCAAGTTGGCATCTGAAACATCATAGGCCTGGCGGTCTGACAATCCTTTAGCCGCCCAAATTACCTGCCCGCCGGGTGCAACCAGCTTTAAATCGATGGTCAGAACGACTTCCCGCTGACGGGCCATCTCGGTTTTCACCCGGGAGATGGTCTTGGACTGGACATTTGCAATAATTCCTTTCAAGATAGCATCCGCCTGTTCAGGACTGCTCACAATCCTGCGTTCGCCCTGCCGGGTAAATTCAACAATCAACTGGTTGGTAACAATGCGCTCGATACCGGTCTGGGAGGTTGGATTTTTCAGCACTTCAATATAGATTTTTTCCACTCCCTCGGGCAATTCACCCGTACCGGCAAACCGGTATCCACAGGCCACCAGCAAAAATGCCACCAGAAAAAAAAGAACCGCATTTTTAATGTTGCCAGTCAACCGCACTCCTTTTCCGTGAAGGCTTTCCACTCGTTAACAATGCTAAGAGAGTACCAGCGATGGGGCTCAGGGTAGTTTTAAAACCCCTGAATCTTTTTATCAGTCTTTTTCAGTCAGCTATACGCCATGGCCATCAGCTTGATCTTGATGTTGGCACGTCAGTGTCACAAGCAACTCAATTGTCCTGCCCTGTACCTTGTACCCTGCCCCCTGTACCTTGCCTTTTGTACCTTTATCTTGCTTAAACGACGATATTGACCAGTTTGTTTTTAACCACAATGACCTTTTTGACGATTTTATCCTTGACGAATTTCTGGATTCTCTCGTCTGTCAGCGCCATTTCGCTCAACTGGTCCTTAGCCGTATCTGCTGCAACCTGAAAACGGCTGCGCAGCCTCCCATTGACCTGGACAACAATCAACACCTGGTCGGATTCCAGAGCATCCTCTCGATGGGTGGGCCAGTCGGCGGAGACAATACTGTTGCGATGGCCCAGTGCCTCCCACAGTTCCTCGCAAAAATGCGGCACAAAAGGTGACAGCAGCAATATCAACGTTTCCACGGCAAATCGCATCACCGGCAGCACAGCGTGCCGGTCGGAGTTCATGTCCGTGCCGTTGATGGCATTAAAAAGTTCCATGATGGCGCTGATGGCTGTATTGAAATGAAAGCGGTTTTCAATATCACGGGTGACCCGGAAAATGGTCTGGTGGGCTTTGCGGTAAAGCTCACGCAGGCTGTCATCCAGCTCATCGACAGGGCCGTCATATGGTGTCGTGTCTCTGAGTGATCCCATGACATCGGCGGCAAAACGCCAGACCCGATTGAGAAAGCGGAAACCGCCCTCCACGCCCTGATCACTCCATTCCAGATCCCGTTCAGGGGGAGCGGCAAAAAGGCAGAACAGACGCGTGGTATCCGCGCCGTATCGATCCAGCAACACATTTGGATCAATGACGTTCTTTTTAGACTTGGACATTTTTTCGACCCGCCCGACCACCACGGGGTTACCGCATTTTGTGCACACGCGTGTTTGATTGTTGCTTTTAACTTCTTCCGGTAGAATAAAGCCGTGCTGCGGGCATGATACGGTCTCCTTGCAGACCATGCCCTGGGTCAGCAGGTTGGTAAAAGGTTCTTTGAATTTTACCAGACCTGCGTCCTGCAGCACCCGGGTATAAAATCGGGAGTAAAGCAGGTGTAAAATGGCATGTTCCACTCCGCCGATATACTGGTCCACCGGCATCCAGTAATTCACCGCGCTTTTATCAAACATCTGTGTGTCGCACTGGGGGCTGCAGTAGCGTTCAAAATACCAGGAAGATTCCACAAAGGTGTCCATTGTGTCAGTCTCGCGCCGTGCGCCGGGATTACCACAACGCGGGCAGGTCACCTTGACAAATTCTGCAATTTCCGGAAGCGGGGATTTCCCTCCTTCCGGCATGTCCACATCTTCGGGAAGCACAACCGGAAGATCCTTTTCAGGTACCGGTACAATACCACAGGATTCACAGTGAATCATGGGAATGGGCGCCCCCCAGTATCGCTGCCGGGAAATGCCCCAATCCCGCAAGCGATAGCTGACCGTGCGTTTTCCCAAATTGTGTTTTTCCAGGTAAGCGGCTATTTTCTCCAGGGCCTTTCGATTTCCCATCCCGTCGAAGGGCCCCGAATTGATCATCACCCCTTCGTCCACATAAGCTTCGCTCATGGTTGCGGGATCCAGCTTTCCGTCGACAGGTTTTACGACCACAATGATTTCCAGTCCGTATTTTCTGGCAAAATCAAAATCACGTTGGTCATGGGCCGGCACCGCCATCACCGCTCCGGTACCATACTCCATCAACGCGAAATTGGCCGTGTATATCGGCATCCGTTTTTTGCTCAGCGGATTGATACAATAAGCCCCGGTAAAAACACCCTCTTTTTCGTAATTCTCGATAGTTCGGACAGATCGATCCTGCAATGCGATACGCTCGACAAAGCGTTGCACCTCGTTTTGCCGGTCGGTGCCGGCACTGAGCTTTTGCACCAGTGGATGTTCCGGAGCCAGACACATAAAAGTAGCTCCGAAAACAGTGTCCTGCCGTGTGGTAAAAACAGGAATCACTTCATCACGGTTTTCCACCGGGAAACGGATCTCGGCGCCAACGCTTTTGCCGATCCAGTTTTTTTGCATGGTAACGACTTTTTCAGGCCAGCCCGGCAACTGATCACAATGCTGCAGCAAATCTTCGGCGTAATCGGTTATTTTAAAAAACCACTGCCACAGTTTTTTCTGCTGAACCTGCCGGCCGCAGCGCCAGCACAATCCGGCCTCCACCTGTTCATTGGCCAGCACCGTTTGGCAGTCCTCGCACCAGTTTACAAACGATTCTTTGCGATAGGCCATACCTTTTTCATACATCTTTAAAAACAGCCACTGTTCCCAGCGGTAGTATTCGGGGCTGCAGGTGGCCAGCTCCCGCTGCCAGTCATAGCTGAAACCCAGCCGTTTGAGCTGCGCACGCATAGCGTCGATATTGGCATATGTCCAGCGCGCCGGGTGAGTCTTATTGGCGATAGCGGCATTTTCAGCGGGCATGCCGAAAGCGTCCCACCCCATGGGATGCAGCACATTGAATCCACGCATTCGTTTGTAGCGGGCCACCACGTCACCGATGGTATAGTTGCGCACATGTCCCATGTGGATATTGCCGGATGGATAAGGAAACATTTCCAGCAGATAATATTTCGGTCGCTCAGGATCCTCCACAGCCTTGAATAAATCCGCCGCTGACCATTGCCGCTGCCATTTGGCTTCGATGATCTCGGGATTGTACTTCGTGTCCATTGATTGCAAGTTCCTCATTATATTTTGATTGTGCGCTGAATGTACCACCGTCCATGCCACAAAAAAATTCAAATAGCAAGCCACCGGGGGCACATGACGCTCTCTATCGCCAGAAACTGTTTGACTTGTTTCCAACAATTTCGTATTTGATGCTGGCTGACTTCGTATAAATTAAATATATTACCACTTTTTTCACAAGGACAAAAGATTTATGAGTGTTAAAATTCTGGTCAATGCCGTCGACCCTGAGGAATGCCGGGTCGCCACGGTCAAAGACAACAAGCTGGAAGATTTTCGTATTGAAAGCAGCCAGAAGGAAATCACCCATGGCAATATTTACAAGGCCATTATCACCCGCGTTGAACCGAGCCTCCAGGCGGCTTTTGTCGATTACGGCGTCGAGCGCCATGGTTTTCTGCAAAAAAACGAAATTCACAGCGATTATTTCCTCGACACCGACAGCCGCACACATTCCATTAAAAGTCTTGTCAAACGCGGCCAGGAAATAATGGTGCAGGTAACCAAGGATCCCTTCATGAAAAAGGGTGCCATGCTGACGACCTTTATCTCGCTGCCGGGAAGATACCTGGTACTGCGCCCGGGCAGTGACGGCATCGGCGTATCGCGTAAAATCGAAAGTGAAGAGGAACGCAACCGGCTTAAAGATATCCTGTACAAATTTGATTTGCCGGAAAATTTTGGCGTCATTGTTCGCACCGCTGCGGAAAACAGCACCAAGACGGCCATTTTAAAAGATATCAAATACCTGTTGCGGCTGTGGAAAACCATCAAAAACAGCGTGATGAAAACCAAGGCTCCGGCCCTGTTGTATAAAGAACGGCATCTGGTCATCCGCTCAGTCAGGGATTCTTTTAGCCCGGAGGTATCGGAAATCCTTATCGATGATCTCGCCATCTACCGTGAGGTGAAAGAATTCATCAAGTTGTTTTCACGGAACCATGCCAAAATCGTCAAACATTACCAAAGTGCCAAACCGATCTTTACCAAATTTCAGCTGGAAGACCAGATTGCATCCATCTTTGAAAGCCGTGTGGTCTTAAAATCCGGAGCAGCGGTTGTCATCGAACAGACCGAAGCCCTGGTTTCCATCGATGTCAACTCAGGCAAATCTACCCAGGAAAAATCCATTGAGCAGACCGCCTATCAGACCAACCTTGAAGCCGCGGAAGAAATCGCCCGACAGTTGCGTTTGCGCGACCTGGGAGGGCTGATTGTCATTGATTTTATTGACATGCGGGATGCCAAACATCGCGCCGAGGTTGAACGCACCCTGCGAAATCACGTCAAACAGGACAAAGCGCGTACCAAAGTCGGAAAAATTTCAAGATTCGGATTGCTGGAGATGTCCCGCCAGCGCATCCGTCCTTCCATCGAATTCGGCAGCTACCTGCCATGCCGCTACTGCCGGGGAAAAGGTCTCGTACCTTCTCCGGAGACCTTGGGAATTGGATTTTTACGCAAACTGAGCCTGGAAGCATTGAAAGAAAAATCCCACCGGGTGGTTGGGATTGTTCCGGTGGATGTAGCCGAATATCTATTGAATAAAAAACGCCGCGAAATTGTCGAAATAGAGGAACGGCAGGATATCAGTGTTGAAATCAAGGGAGACCTGTCCATGGTCCCCGGAGATAGCCGTATCGCCTGCAGTGAATAAAATGCCGGCCAAAAAAAATAAAAAATTAAGAATGATTTGACGAATCCTAACTTTTAAAGTATATCAGCGCCATTTTAGTTGTCTGTTCAGTGCAAACAAACAATTCGTTATGTAAAACACAGCTCAAAAGGAGGTGTTATCTTGTTTAATATCGCTTATGCAATGGGTCAGGGCGGTGCCGCAGGCGGTCAGGGGGCTGCCGGATTTTCCGGCTTTATTCCCTTGATTTTGATGTTTGTTATTTTTTATTTTCTGCTGATCCGGCCCCAACT
>JAOZPY010000062.1 GCA_029932495.1 Desulfobacterales bacterium | reverse complement strand
GCCACGGCGGTAAAAGAAATCATGCCGATGGAAACCAGGGTCAGGAATTTGGCAATAAAATGAAAATAAGCGTAACCCATTAACAGGATCAGGGCAATACTGCCGCGCCGGATGGCCAGCAGCAGGCTGGGAAGCTCCGTGCCTCCGGAAAAGACGGGATAGGGCAGGCGCAGCAAAATCGGCATGATCAGATCGTTGCTGATCATGGTGGACAGGGCCACGGTTTCAACGATGACCATGCCGGTGGCCGCTGACAGTCCGCCGATGAATACAAACATTGCCAGGGCCTGATGGCGCTGGATCATGGGCAGGCTCAATACGAAAGTATCGGGATCCACAGAGCCGGGTACGAACCGCAGCAGTCCGCCGAAGGCCACCGGCAGCACAAAAACATTGATTGCCAGCAGATAAAGGGGAAATAACCAGACAGCCTTGTTGAGGTGTTTTTCATCCACATTTTCCACCACGGCAACCTGAAACTGGCGGGGCAGGAGAATGACCGCCAGCATGGAGACGACAATGTACATGGACCATCCGGTGTAAGTGGCGATGTTGGCATCCATGGTGTATAAACGACGAATTGTGTCCACGGCTCCGGCCCGGCTGAAGATGTCCCGGATGCCGCCGTAAATGCCATAGGTAACGAAAATGCTGACGGCCACGAATGCCGCCAACTTGACGATGGATTCAAAGGCGATGGCGGCAACAATGCCCTCGTGGCGTTCGGTGGCCTCCAGATGGCGTGTGCCGAATAAAATTGCGAAAACGGCTAGCATCAGGGAAATGTAAAATGCTGTATCCTGAAAAACAGGGATGTTCATTAAAATGTGGGCCAACCCGACCTGCGGGTATTGATTGACCAGCAGGTAACTGGCCGATATGGCCTTGAGCTGCAAGGCGATATAGGGAACGACGCCCAGCACCGCCATTACTGTGACCATGCCGCCCAGCACGGAACTCTTCCCGTAACGCGAAGCAATGAAATCAGCGATGGAGGTAATCCGGTTGGCTTTGCTGATGCGGATGATTTTGCGCAGCACCATCCAGCCTAAACTCATCATCAGGGTGGGACCGAGATAGATAGGTAAAAATCCCGGACCGGTGGCGGCTGCGCGTCCTACACTGCCGTAAAAGGTCCAGGCCGTGCAGTAAACCGCCAGAGACAGGGTGTAGATATACGGGTTGCTGATGATACTGCGACCGGTCTCGGCAGCCCGGTCGCCAAAATAGGCAATGGCGAACAGCAAGCCGATATAACCGAAAGAACAAAGGAGAATGATTCCCGTCTGTAGCATGGGTCGTCTTGGCAGATGCCGTTATCGTTATCGTGTCAGGTTCGTCTGCCGGCCCTTGTTGTCAAGGCTGTCAGCAGGATAATCGTAAACCAGGCGCCAAACAGGTAAAGGTATAGAAGGGGAATTCCAAACAGCCGGGTGCCGAGGTTGAACAGGGACAGCAACGGATAGTTAAACAGCACCAGGCCCGTTATAAAAATGGCCGCGAACCGATCATTTTTCAGGTGATCATCAACCATGGCGCCCCCCTAGTATAATTGAGTACCAAAGGACAGTAACTTTAAAAATCGGGTGCTCGGGACGGAAAACTATTCTTTTATAGGCCATCACGGCAGTGCTGTCAATCTATGGCCTGCCCGGCGGTCAACAGAACAGTCGGCTTTTGAACCTGGTACTGATGCGGACAGTCGGTTTTTGCTTGGAAACCCGTACGATCCGTGGTAGTTTTTTTATATTCATAACCATGAAACACATGATGTTGTCAGATGCGGAGGAGCCATGAGTGCCCAGGCCCTGGAATTTCTATCGACCACCCCTCTTTTTGCAACGCTTCCCGTTCATGAGCTTGAACAAGTTGCCGCCCAGGTGCGGGTAAAAAAGGCCCGCCGGGGAACAGTCCTGGCCCAGCAGGGAAAAACCAGGATCAGGGACGTGATGATTATCAAAAGCGGTTGCCTGGAGCTTTTTTACACCAATGTCAAGGGGGAAAAGATTTTAAGCGGCAACCTGCAGCCGGGAGATGTATTCGGTGGAATCTCCCTGCTGATGAATGCCGGCGTCGCCATTCGGACGGCAACCGTTGAAAAGGACACTTCTTTCTATTTGCTGCCCAAAGAACAGTTTTTGAAGCTGAGCAGCCGCTACCAGAAAATTCACCAGTACTTTGTGGATGCCTTCAGTCAGCGGATGTTGGATGAATCTTATGCCGCCATAGTCGGTTCCACCCAGGCAAAGCATTTTTTGGCCCAGACCGTGCCGTTTTCCTTTCTTCCCGAAAAACTGTTGGAAAAAGCAGCCGAGGAAGTCACCCTGACCCATTATCCGAAGGGAACCATCCTGTGTATCCAGGGGCACACGGAGCTGGACCATTTGTACATCTTTCAAAAAGGCGCCGCGGAGCGCTATTACGAAAAAGACGGGCAGACCATTTTAAAAGGCAAGCTGGGCGAGGGCGATATTTTCGGTGGTATTTCCATCCTGCTCAACCGGGGCCTGGCCGTACGTTCTTTGCGAACCATAGAAGACGCTTATGTTTATCTGCTGCCCAAAAAGGTGTTTCTTGATTTGAGCAGGACCCATGAGCCTTTCAGCGAGTATTTTACCGACACCTTCGGCAAGCGTATGCTCAACAGATCCTATGCATCCATTATCGTCAAGAGCCTCCAGCCCAGAGACGATACAGCGCCATTTTTCAGTCAGCCGGTGACCAGTGTGCTTCAGTCCCACATTGTGTACTGCGACCCGCAGACCACCATTCAGCAGGCAGCCCGGGTGATGAAGCAGCATGGATGCAGTTCCATTTTTGTTCGGGATGCCGGTGAGCGATATATGGGGGTCATCACCGACAACGATCTGCGCAACAAAGTTATTGCCACCGGTTGCGACATTGCGCGCCCGGTAGCGGATATCATGTCCTCGCCGTTGATTTCGGTTTCCTCCCAGGCTCTGATTTTTGAATCACTGATGGTCATGCTGCAGCGGGACATCAAACACCTGGCCGTCATCGATGCCAAGAAGCAGGTCATCGGTATTTTGACCAATCAGGATCTGCTCAATGCCCAGGGGCAGTCACCGCTGTTTTTAGCCCGCCGGATCAAAAATGCTGGCGCGGTGGAAGAGCTTACGGATATTCAAAGCCGGCTGCCCCACCTGGCCAAGGGATTGATCAACAGCGGTGCCAAAGCCCAGAACGTGACGCGTTTGATCACCACAATTTCCGATGTGGTGCTGGAAAAATTGATCCAGTTCGCCCTCGATGAGATGGGACCGCCGCCGGTGCGTTTCGTTTTCATGATTCTGGGCAGCGAAGGGCGCCGGGAGCAGACTTTTAAGACCGACCAGGACAATGCCATTGTTTTTGAAGATGTGGATTCCCGGCAGGAATCTAAGGTCAAAGAGTACTTTTTGAAATTCGGCGAAAAAGTCTGTACGTGGCTGGATCAGGCCGGATATGCCTATTGTGAGGGGGGCATCATGGCAAAGAATCCCCGCTGGTGCCAGCCCCTGGCGGCATGGAAAAAGGACTTCCACAGTTGGATTCATGCCGCCGAGCCGAAAGATCTGCTGCAGTCCAGCATATTTTTTGATTTCCGGGGTGCCTGGGGCGAAATGGCATTGATCAACGAACTGCGAAAATACCTCTTTAGCGAACTTGGCGGTTGGGTCGGCTTTTTCCGGCACCTGACCGAAAATGCATTGCACTTCAAACCGCCCATCGGTTTTTTCCGCAACTTCGTGGTGGAATCCAAAGGGGAGCACCGCGACGCTTTTGATATAAAAAGCGCCTTGGTCCCCATCGTGGATTTTGCCCGTATTTATGCTTTGAAAAATGGTATTGCAGAGACCAACACCCTGGAGCGCCTGCGGCAGCTCAATTTGAAAAAAGTGTTGAAATGGGAGGAATTCAGTGAGCTGGAGCAATCTTACTGCTTTATGATGCAGCTGCGATTCGTACGCCAGATTACGGCGGTTGTCGATGAAAACAAAAAACCTGACAATTACATCAATCCCAAGAAACTTTCGCGCATCGATCAGACCATGCTCAAGGAAATTTTCAAGCGGATTGAAAAATACCAGGGTAAGCTGGAAATAGATTTTACCGGGCTGCCATGACAGCAGCCGTAAGATTTTGCAATTTTCGGCTGAATCTGGTAGACTTAATTTTTAAAATCCATGGGGAGGTGAAACGCTTACCGGGGGGAAAAAGGGAGTCAGCTGGCCATGGTGAACGGAACAGGTAAAGTTTTACTGGTCGATGACGAGCAGATCGTCATTGGCGTTGGCAGGCAGATGCTCGAAAAATTGGGATATTCTGTTATAACAGCCGCCAGCGGTCAGGAGGCACTGGAGATTTATCCGGCGCACAAGGATGACATCAAGCTCATCATTCTGGACATAGTTATGCCGGGACTTAGTGCCGTTGATATCTATGAGCGGCTCAAGGCCATCAATCCGCAGGTTAAAGTTCTGCTTTCAAGCGGTTACGGCGCCGATCAGCAGACCACCGAGATTTTAAACCGCGGCTGTGACGGGTTTATTCAAAAACCCTTTAACATGCAAGTGCTTTCGGCCAAGATTGGGGAAATTCTGGGCGGCACCCAATAAGGGCGTCAACCGGAAAGCCGGATTGTCGGTCATCGCTGCGGCGTTGGGGCCAGATGAATCACTGTCGCCCCCCATCCCCCGGCTTCCGGTGGCGCATCTTTAAACGACGTCACTGCCGGGTTTTTTGCCAGTAGTTCCCGCACCCGCTTTTTCTGGAACCCCGTACCCTTTCCGTGAATGATGCGCAGCGAATAAATGCCCACCCGCCGACACTCCGTTATATAATCTTCCAGCAGCTCCGGAATATCCCGCGGGCGAAAAGTGTGCAGATCCAGCACGTCTTCAATGGGTATTTTCACTGGTTTCATGATGCATCCCAGCCAGCTAGAAACCGATTATTGACCACAGCAAAACAGCCACTCCCGCCAGGACGAAGTTGGTTTCAACCAGAAATTCTAGGCGGACGCTGGGCAGCAAAATGCCCCGCTCATAGGCGCAAAGCAGTAACAGCAGATAGACCGGGCAGCCGATCAATACAAAACCGCAGTTAGAGATGAGCTGCAGTAAACCCAACAGCAGCAGCGTTGCCATAAGAATGATCAGCATGCTTTTGAGCAGGCGCAGGGATTTTTTTTCTCCCAGCAAAATGGCGATAGTTTCCTTGCCGACAATGCGATCACCCTGCATGTCGAGGATGTCAAAAAAGGTCGTTCTGACAAACACGATACCGGCAGCCCACAGGAATATCAGCGCCGTGACCCATCCGGTGCCGTTACCCGAGGACAGCGGTGGCAGAACGGCGGTTACAACCCCCCAGGCCATGGCAATCAATAAGGTCTTTGAGCCGGGGATATCGCGTATCCGGCGGTATTTGATAAAAGCAGCCTGCCTGGGCACCAGTTGGATGTTGTACGACAATCCCAGCAGACTCATGACCAGCAGCAGCAGGAAAGGGAAAAAACCCAGGGTGTAAGCAATCACCAGGCCACTGCTGCCCGAGACCAGCGCCAGGCAGACCAGCAGCAGTTTGTGCCGACGGTAAAAATTGGCCCTTTCCGGGTCATTGTACTGATCGGCGCTGTTGCCGGTCAGGTTGTTGAGAATATGCATGGACTGAACATAGAGCATGGCGATCAATACATAGGGGAACAGCTGGCTAAACCCCAGCAGCTTGGAGCATGCATAACTCAAGCATCCGGCTCCCAGGGAAACATAGATATTAGTCAGCAGCAGGGCACGCTGCAGGTCGAACAGTATTTGGCGCCATTTCTGTCCGCGTTTGACCTGCATGGCTTCCAGGGCCCGATATATTTTCTTGATGATCCAATTGGGCGTGGAAGCACCAGCGGTGATACCGATGCAGCGGGCGGCGGTCAGCAGATCCATGTCGATGGACTGCAGGTCTGCTTCGGATTCAATATGATAGGCCGGTTTGCCGGTTTGCCGCGCAATCTCCGCCAGCCGTCGGGTATTGCCGCTTTTAAGGCCTCCGACCACGAGCACAACGTCCACGGCTTCCGCCAGCCGTTTGACCTCGGCCTGGCGACGTTCGGTGGAATCGCAGATGGTGTCAAAAATTTTGTAATGGGGCTGGCGGGCCGTCGCCCACTTTTTTACGGCTTCAAATAATTGGGTGCTTTGGGTGGTTTGCGCGACGATGATAGCATTGTCGAAATCCGGCAGGGCCTCAAGCTCGTCTATGCTGCTGGCCACATACCCCCGACCCCTGGCATAGCCGAGCAGACCGGTGACCTCGGCATGATTTTTGTCACCGATAATAATGACCGCATGATTTTCACGGGCATGTTTGCGGATAATCCTCTGGACCTTAATGACCCGTGGACAGGTTGCATCGATGACCGTGAAATCGGCGTTTTTAAGCTGTTGCTTCGTGGCGGGCGGCACCCCGTGAGCCCTTATCAGCACCGTTCCGCAGCCACGCACGGGAATTTCTTCCAGGATGGAGACGTCCTTGGATTTCAGAAGGTGCAATACCTGGGGATTGTGGATCAGCGGACCATAGGTAAAAATCGGGTTTTCATACTGACCGGGGGCGTCCAGCACCATCTCAACGGCCCGGCGCACCCCCATGCAGAAACCGGACGTTTTGGCGATGAGGATTTTCATTACCCCTTGTTTTTTAGATAGACTTTGTTATCCACCAGGGACAGGGAGTGAATTTGGGCCTTGACGAATTTTTGCTCCCCGAAGATATTGATCAACCGGATGCCGTCTTCTTCCGGCTCAATGGTGTCCACGGCTTCCATGATCAGTTTTTGCTGGTCGCCTTCTATCAGATAAGCGCTGGCTTCACACATGGTAGTTCCCCTTGTACGATAAGATTTACAACCTGAATTTTGTTCACCCTAAAAGCTTTCATTTCTCGATGATTTCCATGAAAGATTCAGGCAAATGTTTTTCAATGAGCTCCTGGACCAGTTTGGGCAAGGGGCGCTGGGAGATGCCGACGATTTCCACGTTTTCCTGGGAAAGCGGTATCAGTATCTTGGGGGCTGCACTGGCAGCCACGGCTTCGGCGATTTTTGGCGTTACCTCGCCCATCATGGCATGGGCCATAATAATGCCGACGGGTCCGATGATCAGATCCACCCGCTTGACCGTCTGTACAATGGCATTTTCGCCCGAGGCCCCGCGGTTGGCCCGCGCTTTGAGCATCTGAGCGGTGGCAATGGCATTGGTTCCCAGGGCGACGATCTGGATGGTTTCTTCAAATCGATCCTTAAGCTTCTTGATGATCGTACTGCCGATCCCACCGCCCTGGCCGTCTATGATACAGATTCGTTTCATTGCCTCACAACTTACCTATCCGGCTCCTGTTTTTGCGCTGCCGTTTGGACAGCCGCCGGCCGGGGCCTTTTTTTCTGGTGGTCGGCTTCCAGCCCTCGTAGCCATCCCGGTCGGCGTCCATACCCTCGGTAAAAGCAGCCATGGCAAGCCTGTCTTCGAATTGGCCGGCACCGACAGTGGCCGCCCCGGCGGCGGAAGCCGCTTGGATGATCTGCCGGTCGGAGCTGACTACCACCGCTTTCGATCCTTCTTTGCGGGCCATTTTAATGATCACATCATCGGCGGTTTCGCCGTTGCGGGAAAACAGGATGGAAATTCCCTTGTGCCGATCCCGTTGAGGTGAAAACGCAGCGGCACGCGTGCCATCGAATACCACCGTGATGCGGTGAGCCTTGAACTTTTTATAAGCGGCCAGCATGTCCACCAGAGTTTCACGCCCCGCTTCAAGATCCTGCCGATCCAGGGCGCTCAGCCGGGCAGAGCGGCGGATCAGATTGTAGCCGTCTATAATAATATGAACGGACATGTGCACCGTCAACCTAGGTTCTTGTCTGTCTCAGGCGCCGGATTAAGCGATCCAGATCATCATGGCCATAAAATTCAATTTCAACTTTACCCTTCTGGCCGTGTTTTTTAATCGTCACCTTGGTGCCGAAATGCCGGGAGAGCTCCTCTGCAAGGCCGTCAAGATGAATCTGCTCGGAGCGGTCGGCGGTTACCCGCGGCTTTTTCTTTTCACCCTTCAAGCGGCGGACAAGGGCTTCGGTTTCCCGTACGGACAGTCCCCTGGCAACGACTGCACGCCAGGCGGTCAGCTGCCGGGCAGGGGCTTCAGCACCCAGCAGGGCCCGGGCATGTCCCATGCTCAGCGCGCCTTCGACGATACTGGTTTTGATCTGATCCGGCAACTGGCGCAGCCGTAAAAAATTGGCCACGGCGGATCGGCTTTTGCCCACCCGGGCGGCCGCCTGGTCCTGGGTCAGGTCAAGCTGGGTGATCAGACGGTGGTACGCGTCAGCTTCTTCGATGGGATTAAGGTTTTCCCGCTGAATGTTTTCCACGAGGGATATTTCCAGCAGCTTATCGTCGCCGACTTGTTTGACAATCACGGGGACCTGGTTCAGGCCGGCAAGCTTGGCCGATCTCAAACGCCTTTCCCCGGCAATCAACTCATAACCGTCTTTGTCTTTTCGCACCAGCAAGGGTTGCAGCACCCCCTGGGTTTTGATCGACTCGGTCAGTTCTGCCAGATCTTGTTCGGAAAAATCAAGCCGGGGCTGGAAAGGGTTGGGCCGGATCAGATCGATATCGCAGAAAAAGTAGTCTGAATCTTTTTTATCCCGGGTTTCCATCGCTGGAATCAAGGCGTCCAGGCCCTTGCCCAGGGCATTCTTTTTTCGTTTGGCCGAACCGGTGCCGGCGGTTTTCAGGACCTTGTTTTTTTGCATGCTTTACCCCTTAACCCTGCAAAATTTCCCGGGCCAGTTCGATATAGCTGCGGGCTCCAGTTGAAGTGGCGTCATAGAGCAGGATGGGCTTTCCGAAACTGGGCGCTTCGCTTAAACGTATATTTCTGGGAACAATGGTTTTAAATACCAAATCTTTGAAATAATTTTCAGCCTCCTCGGCGACCTGGTATGACAGATTGGTGCGTTTGTCGAACATGGTCAGCAGGATGCCGGCAATCTGCAAGGTTGGATTGAACGCCTGTCGAATACGTTTAACCGTCTGCAATAACTGGCCAAGTCCCTCCAGTGCGTAAAATTCGCATTGCAAAGGGATGAGCAATGAATCGGCGGCAGTCAGGGCATTGACGGTCAGCAGGCTCAGCGATGGTGGGCAATCCAGAATAATGTATTCAAATGACCCGTCCAGTTCGGACAGGATGTTTTTCAGCGTTTTTTCGCGGCCGGGGCGGTCCATCATTTCAACTTCAAACACGATCAATTCGACATTCGAAGGGATTACCTTCAGCGTGGCAATGGCGCTGTTCATGACCAGACTCCGGGAACTGGCCCGGCCCACCATACCGTGATACAGGGTTTTGTCCAGAGCTGAACTGTCGATGCCCATGCCCGATGTGGCGTTTGCCTGGGGATCGCAATCCACCAGCAGTGTGCGCTTTTCGGACACGGCCAGCGACGCTGACAGGTTGATGGCGGTCGTTGTCTTGCCGACGCCCCCTTTTTGGTTCGCAATGCAAATCACCTGTGCCATGGAGGTATGGTCTATCATAAAATTTGATGTTTGAAAAGAGGATAAAAATGTGCCATCATAATAGGCGTGTCACTTATCAGGGCATCAATAAATGTTATCTTAATGTTGCATAAACAACATGGCAAACAATATCTAATGATCTGGTATTACCTATGATACCAAATGAGCACACCATTTTGAAGATATCCCATTTGGTGAATCTAAAGGATGGGGCTTTTTTTATGCCAGTTTGTTTATGCAACGTTGAGGGTTAGTCTGTCTGGGGTAACCATGAAGGTTTTTAAACAAATAGTCACCATGGCGGTAGTCGGTTTGATCGTCGCCGGGTCGCAAGCTTGGGGCATCACTGTCGCGCAAGAAGAGGAAATGTCGCGCAAGATGATGAACATTATCTACCAGCAGTTTGACCTTATTGATGATCCGGAGATTGTCGGCTATGTCAACAGAGTGGCGCAGCGTCTTCTGGCGGCGATGCCCCAGCAGCCGTTTCAGTATCATGTCCATGTGATCCGACAGGAGGTTTACAATGCCTTTGCCACACCGGCCGGACACATTTTTGTTTACAGCGGACTGATCGATGCCATGGAAGAAGAAGAAGAACTTGCGGGGATTTTGGGCCATGAAATTGCCCATGTTTACTGCCGCCATATTTCTCAGAAGATTGAACGCTCCAAAAGGATCGGAATCGCCACCCTGGCCGGCATGGCCGCTGGAATCCTGGTGGGAGTGGGCGGCGGCAGCCCGGAGGCGGCTGCTGCCATCACCCAGGGATCGACGGCCGCCGGGCAGTCCGCACAGCTGGCTTTCAGCCGCAATGATGAAATACAGGCCGATCAATTCGGACTTAAATTTATCACCCAGGCGGGTTACAGTGCCGGCGGGCTGCTGAAAATATTAAAAAAAATTCGCCGTAAAACCTGGTTTGGAGCCAATCAGATCCCCACCTATCTGATGACTCACCCGGCGGTGGAAGACCGTATTGCCTACATAGAATCATGGCTTGCAAATTATAACAGCAACCATAAACCGATTCCTTTGGTAAACCAGGATAATTTCCAACGGATCCATACCCAACTGGAAACCCGCTATGGCAACGAGCAGACGGTTTTCAGCAAGCTGGAGGCCGAAGTGGCCAGAAATCCGGAAGATCCCATGGCACATTACCGCTACGGGCTGATCCTGGCCAGGGAAGGAAGACGGCAGGA
>JAOZPY010000534.1 GCA_029932495.1 Desulfobacterales bacterium | reverse complement strand
TAAGCGGCAAAGATCGTGACTATATTGCCCGCCGGGGGCTTGCAACCATTCGGGAGCATGCATTCGAGTTTATCCAGGCCAGGGTGGCCCCGGCGCTGCCAAAAAATGACGGCAGGCAAACTCCCATGCGGGGGCACCCGGTTTTTATCGCCCAGCATGCCACTGCCACCTGCTGCCGGGGATGTGCCTGGAAGTGGCATAAGCTCCCAAAGGGCAGGGCGCTCAATGAAAAGCAGGTCCAATTTATCGTGGCGCTGATCATGGGCTGGATCGAACAGCAGCTCGACGAGAATTGACATGGCCGGTTTTTATGAGCATTTTTTGTTAAATAGGAGAACCTGGAGGGAACTTGCGACCTTACACCTCTAAATCCCAGGCAATTGAAGCCTTCGCCGATCATGTTTCATCCGCCAAAGCGGCTTTCTGGCAGCAGCTCAACATGGATTTTGTCATGGGAAACCGGGACGGCTGCTGGATGTGGGATGTGGAAGGCGAAAAAAAACTATTCAATCTTCACACCAATGGCGGGGTTTTCAACCTGGGGCACCGCAATCCGCAAATCAGCCGGGCGCTGACCGAAGCGGTTAGCGAGGTCGACATTGGCAACGGGCACCTGATCAGCTGGGCCCGGGCGGCACTCGCGGAAAAAATTGCGGCCACCATGCCCGCTGATCTGGAGTACACCGTGTTCGGCGTGTCCGGTGGGGAAGCCGTCGACCTGGCCATCAAGGTGGCGCGCGCTTTCACCGGCAAAACAAAGATCATTTCCGCCAAAGGCGGCTATCACGGTCATACGGGGCTGGCCCTAGCGGCCGGTGATGAAAAATACCGCCTGCCGTTCGGACCTCCGGCACCCGGATTCGAACAGGTGTCGTTTGGCAGCCTGAGCGCCCTGGAAAAAGCTGTTGACACGGATACCGCCGCCGTAATCCTGGAGACCGTTCCGGCGACTTTGGGGATGCCTATCGCATCTGAACAGTATTATCCCGCTGTGCGCAATCTGTGTGACCGCAACAAAACGCTGCTGATCCTCGATGAAGTCCAGACCGGGCTGGGGCGCACCGGCAGGCTGTGGGCCTTTGAGCATTTCAAGGTGATGCCGGATATGGTGGTTTTAGGCAAGGGGTTGTCGGGCGGGATTTATCCTATCAGCGGCACGGTGTTGCGTAAACCGCTGGAATCCGTTTTTCACCCGGATCCCCATATTCATGTGTCCACCTTCGGGGGTTCGGAAATCGGCTGCCTGGTGGCCTTGAAGGTGTTGGAAATATCATCCGATCCGCGGTTTTTGGCCCACGTCAACCAGATCGCCGGGCACATTCGGCGGCAGGTTGAAAAACTCATGCAGCGGCATTCTCTGCTGAAGGGACTGCGCCAGCTGGGGCTGTTCATGGGCCTGGAGCTGGAAGATGAACTGTGCGGCCAACTGCTCTGCGCAGCGGCATACCAGCATGATCTGTTCATGGTTTATGCCAACAATAATAAAGCGGTGTGCCAGTTCCTGCCGCCGCTGATTATCGATGAGCGACAGGCCGACTGGGTCGTGGACCGGCTGGATCAGGCGCTGGCTGCAACCGACAAGATGAAAAGCGCTTTTTAACAGCACTTTTCGGAGGATTGGCATGCATCTGAACACAGATCTTTTAACCCGCTTTGAGGCCGGATTGAATCCCCAGGACATACGGGCATCGGCCATGCCGGCCGAACTCATCGGCTACGGGGAGATATCCGCAATTTTTCAGATCGGCGATGACCCCACAACGGCTTACAAGCGCATGCCGCTTTTTAACGACCGGCTCTCCGCTGAAAAATATGAAGTCTTATACCACGAATACTGTGACCTGCTGCAGCAGGCCGGGCTGCACCTGCCGGAAAGCAAAACCGCCGTGGTGCAGGTTGCCGGGCGGCCGGTGTGTCTGTACATCGCCCAGGAAAAAATGCCTTCCGGGGATTTCGGCCATCGGTTGATCCACACCCGGAACGAGAAAGAAATCACCGCAATTTTTGAGCAGGTGATCAGCGAGGTGGCCAAAACCTGGCAGTTTAATGCCGCCCACGCACCCGGGCTGGAGATCGCGGTCGACGGCCAGATATCCAACTGGGTGCTGGGTTCGGAAAATGGCAAAACAGCCCTTTATTATATTGACACCAGCACGCCGTTTATCCGCAGACAGGGCGTTCACGGGCTGGATCCCAAGCTGATGCTCAGGGCCGCACCGGTCTGGATGCGCTGGATTTTGGAAAAGCTTTTCGTCGACGAGGTCTTGAACCGTTATTATGACGCCCGCAAAAACATGATTGATCTGGCGGCCAACCTGATCAAAGAACAGTGCGCCGAGCTGGTGCCGGTGGCCGTGGAGGTGATCAACCGTCAGCTTCCAGCCGAAGTGCAACCGCTTTCGGTCAAAGCCGTGGAAAGTTATTACCGGGAGGACAAATTTATCTGGAGCCTGTTTCTGGGGGTGCGTCGGCTGGATCGCTGGATCGTTACCCGGCTTTTGCGTCGGCGCTACGAGTTCATCCTGCCGGGAAAAATTGAACGCTGATCAAGTCCATTCAACCTTTGGACGGCTGCGCCCGCAGGGGGACGAACTGGAGGCCGAAGGATGAGAACTGTCAGGGCGAGGGGAGAATGTGAATGTCCACCACATTGATTCAAAATGCGACGATTATCGATGGCAGCGGCGATGATGCCTTCAAGGGACACGTGTGGGTGACCGGCGACCGGATTGAGGACGTCGTAGCGGCTGATTCCCCGGAAGGCAAAGACCTGGTGCTGAAAGCCGCCGACCAGGTGG
>JAOZPY010000533.1 GCA_029932495.1 Desulfobacterales bacterium | reverse complement strand
CAGCTGGCCGTCAAAATCAATGAATTTATGGCCGAGTTTGAATCCCGACCGTTTTTCCCGTCGCCGGAAAAAAAGGTAGTTGCCGCCGGCGGTCTTTTCCCCCGACGCGATGCCATGGAGCTGCTCAATTCTTTGAAGTTTCATAAAGCGGTGTTGGAATCCGCTGGTGTCGGCATCATCACTGTGGATAAGGACAGTCGGATTATCCATGCCAACCCGGCTGCCCTCGAACTGGTCGGCAAAACCCTGGTTGATGTTATTAACAGCCCCATCACAGAGCTGTTTGCCGAAAGCGCGCGCAGCCGGCTTACCGAATGTCTTGAGCGCGTTAAGTATGCCGGACAGGTCAGCAGGGTGTCCTTCTGCCGGACGTTTATGTCGGCAGTGATCGGAGCGACGGTATCCGCTATTAATCTGGCCGATAAAATCGTGGGCTGGGTGGTCGTTCTGGAGTCCGGCGTGCACGCCGGATCGGATGCTCCGGTAATGTAAGCCCTGTACCCGGAAGATGGCGCCTGCCAGTGCTGTCCTGTATGCCTTCCGCCCGGCCCGCTTCACACCTGCCTGCATTTCATCAACACTTCTGAATTCACTTGCACCCGGTGGTTTTTCCTGCTATGGCGTTTTTGTTTTGCTTAGAAACCGCAACAATCAAGTGGGCCGTTTTGCAAAAGACGCTTTTGATCGTTGGATGAGCTCACAAAAGACTTTTTAAGAAAGGAAAGCTTTCAAATGATCCGAGTCGCTGTGGTGGGGGCCACCGGGTATGCGGGCGCTGAGCTTGTGAGGATACTTGCCGGCCATCCCCGGGTGCAGTTGACAACGCTCACCTCCCGCCAGTTTGCCGGCAAAAGGTTCGATCAGGTTTACCCGGCCATGGGCGGGGTAATCGATCTGACCTGTGAAGAATACAATGCGGATCGTGTGAGCCAGGCCGCCGACATTGTGTTTATGGCGCTTCCCCACCGGATTCCAATGGGGCTTGTGCCCGGGCTGTTAACGCGCGGCAAGCGGGTGATCGACCTGTCGGCGGACTTTCGCTTCAATGATGCCGCCGTTTATGAGTCGGTATACCAGCCGCACACGGCCGGAGAATACCTGGCTTCCAGCGTTTACGGCTTGAGCGAAATTTATTTTGGGCAGATCCGTTCTGCAAAAATAGTCGGCAACCCCGGCTGTTATCCCACCAGCGTGCTTTTGCCGCTCATACCCTTGCTCAAAGCCGGTCTGTTGGATATTCACAGCCTGGTGGCAGATTCTAAATCGGGAGTCAGCGGTGCCGGCCGCGCTCCGGCGATGGCGTCCCATTTTTGCGAGGTCAGCGAATCTTTTAAGCCATACAAGGTGGCAGCCCACCGCCACAATCCGGAAATGAATGCGGTGCTGAGCCAGCAGGCGAAACAATCGGTATCGATCACTTTTGTGCCGCACCTGGTGCCCATGAGCCGCGGCATGCAGACCACCATTTATGCGACACCGGCGACCAGCCTGAAGTTGGACGATGTTGCTGAATGTTACCAGTCTGCATATGCACACTGCCCTTTTATCCGCCTGCGCCCGCCGGACCGGCCACCGGATTCTTTGCATGTGCGCAATACCAACTTTTGCGACATTGGGTTTGTGTTCGATGCAGCCAACAACCGACTGGTGCTGATGTCGGCCATTGACAACCTGGTGAAAGGGGCTGCGGGCCAGGCGGTACAAAACATGAACATCATGCTGGACTTTGACGAGACCGCCGGTCTGCAACCGGTCCCGTTTCCACTGTAGGCGGCGATATTTTCGATAACAAAACAGCCCCATGGCGTCTCATGGCTTGACATCCAGGATTCAATGGATTAAAGAAAATTCGAGCCAAATTCGTTATACCGTAATCATGTGATATATAATCCAGCAACAAGGAGGCGCAAAATGACGGCAAAGTTAATCAAGGGCACGGATATTCGCGAAGAGATTCTGGAAGAAATTACTGCCGAGGTAGCACAAATTAAGGAAAAACACGGGGTTGTTCCGGGCCTGGTTACCATTCTGGTCGGCGAAAATCCCGCTTCCATTTCCTATGTTACGTTGAAGATCAAAACCGCCCATCGGGTGGGCTTCCATGAGATCCAGGACAGCCAGCCGGTGGATTTGTCCGAAGAAGACCTCCTGGCGCTGATCGATAAATACAATCATGACGACACCATCCATGGGATTCTGGTGCAGCTGCCCCTGCCCAAACACATCGATGAAAAAAAGGTGCTCAATGCCATTGATCCGGACAAGGACGTGGACGGCTTTCACCCCGTCAATGTCGGACGGCTGATGATTGGCGGTGATGAAGTCAAATTCCCCCCCTGCACCCCGGCGGGCATCCAGGAGATGATCGTCCGCGCCGGTGTGGAGACCAGTGGTGCCGAGGTGGTCGTGGTGGGGCGCTCCAATATTGTGGGCAAACCCATCGCCAACATGATGCTTCAAAAAGGCCCGGGGGCCAACGCCACGGTAACCGTGGTGCATACCCGTACCAAAGACCTGGCATTTCATTGCAAGCGCGCAGACATCCTGATCGTAGCTGCCGGGGTGCCGGGGCTGGTAAAACCGGAATGGATCAAGCCGGGGGCCTGTGTCATTGATGTGGGGGTTAACCGGGTGGGAGAAAAAATCAGCGAAAAGACCGGTAAGAAAATTGCCATCCTGCAGGGGGACGTTGATTTTGACGCTGCCAAGGAAATTGCCGGTTGGATTACCCCGGTGCCCGGAGGCGTCGGCCCCATGACGATTACCATGTTGATGAAAAACACCTTGAAATCATTGAA
>JAOZPY010000061.1 GCA_029932495.1 Desulfobacterales bacterium | reverse complement strand
ACATTGACGACTCCTTTTTTTCAGGGCGCCGGCGGCCCCGGTTTGTGGGCAGGCATTTTCGCCGCCGGACGCCCGGGTTGCGGCCCTCATACAGCAGCAGCGGTGTCCGGGTCGGAAGGCAACCAGAAAGAGACGGTGACCGTCAGCAAAACCGCCAGCAAAAAACGCGATCCAAGCAAAACCCACCAGTTGGCGCCCAGGGCGGCAAAAAGCAGGGTGTCTTCGATGACACTGTGGCAGATGCCCAGAAAAACGAGGGTCAGGACCAGGTCGCGGCGGTTCAGGCTGCCTTCGTTGGCACAGGCGATGATCACCCCGGATCCGAAAACCACCCCCAGGAACAGGCCGGCCATCAGCGGAAAGGCCGCTTTTTTGGAAAGGCGCAGCCGCCTCATCAGGGGCTGAATGAAACCCACGGCGCGATCCAGCAGGTTGGCATCGGTCAGCAGCGCCAGGACCACCATCAGGGGTATGAGGATGGCCGGTATCAAAATTGCGATATGAGCGCTTTCGCGGATGATCTCCAGTAAAAGACCGGTCCAGTTCAATTTACTACCTCGTTAGTAAAATATTCTTCCAACCAGATTCAAAGTGACGCCCGTACCAAAGGCGGCGAGCAGGCGCATGCCCGTGATGGGCCAGGCACGGATCCCGGTTTTTTTGATAATTGCATTTTCCACCACCAGTTCGTGGGCGCAGCCGAGCATGACGGCGATGATGGTGATCTGCCAGGGCGTCAAGTCCAGGGCGATGAGGATGCCGATGGCTGCGTAAATGTTGATCAGCATGCCCGATATCACGGCCAGGGCCGCCTCACCGGGCAGCCCCAGCAGGTCCATCAGTGGATCACAAAATTGGGACATCCAGACCAGGGCCGGGGTTTTGCCCAGCACCTTGATCACAACGAAAACGGGCAGTATGACTTTCAACAGCATCAGGGAAGTCCTAACCCCGTTGGTCAATCCATTTTTCCAGGTAGTTGCCGTTACCAATTGACAGATCCTTATTCGCTTTCAACGTCAGCCCGTGTTCGTTTGGGGATGGACACGGGGTCACTGTTCGCAGGTGGGCACTATATATCAGCAACCGGGGAATTTAAAGCCTAAAACAGGGCTGTATTAAAATAAACGGCATGCGGGCCCCTCCGGCCGCGGAATAGGTAAAAAGCTTCCAATTGTGAAATGAATACCCCAGTTTACAGCAAAACGCCGCCCTCGTAAATCATGTCGGCGCAGTCCATAGCGCATTTAACTGTTTGGAATAACGAAAAATATAACATTTCGATAAAACTGGCATAATTACTGCTACACCAGGGGGATGAAAAGCATTACAACCACTCGTTTTTGTGACGATTGGCTCGGGGGCATCAACAAATAAGGAGGGCTTATGAAAGGAGAACTGAAATATAAAGAACAAGCACAGCAGGCAGTAGTCCCGGTGGTGAAAACCGGGGAAAAGGGCCGGGGCGAAATTGATAAAAAAAGCGACACTCTTGTTTTTTTAAAAGACCGGCGCAAGAAGCAAAAAGATGCAACTATCATCACACCCCAAAAATACATCAGCCGTTTTCACTATGACAGCAAGAATCTGGATAAATTTATCGAGCTGTGTCCGCACTGCAGAAAACCTACCTATTCCAGCTACCGGGGAGTAGTGACCGACAGCGCCTTAAACTACCTCGAGCAGAAACTTGATCAGAGAAGCCGCCGTTCAACCCGCCGGCTGTTTGTGGGGTTAACCACCGGACTCCTGCTGGCATCTGCGGGGGTGTACTACCTGTTGGTCCACGTTTTATCCGGGGTGCGGGTGTAAACAGGCCAAGCCGCTAAACTATACGATACGCCGGTACTGCTGCCCTTCCTGGACCACACGTCCGTCGGCCAGCAGGACTTGCAGGTGTTTTTTCATGATGGCCTCTTCACCGAAGGCATAAAATTCACGTGGCTCGCGGGGACGGCCATATACGATCCAGGCTTCCACAATTTGCGCCATGGTTCTGGGGGTGGCTAAAAGTTCCAGCAGTTTTTGTTCCCGCCGTTGGATCACCGCCAGGAAGCGGTCCCAGGCCGGACCGGGGTTTTCTTCGAAAACGCCGGTTTCATGGCAGGCCAACCAGGTTTGAGCCGGAATTTCTTTCAGTCGCTTGACCGAGGCGATGGTCTGCGGGATACTGGATTCCCGGTCGCCGTACCAGGGGCCAAAGGGTGTCAGGTCATAATCTCCCAGAAATAGCACTTTCGGTTCCCGGAAAAAAAAGCAAAGATGCCCCGGGGTGTGCCCCGGGGCATGGATGATATCCACGGTGACATCCCCCAGCTGCGCCTGCTGTCCGTCCTGCAGGAATCCTGCGGGTTTGCGGGGGCGGAAATGAAATTGTTTCACAAGGAGCTTGCGCCAGAAGTCCCGGTGCGCTTGCCCCTCAATGCCGTAGCCGTCCAGAAAGTGCTCCAGATCCGCCAGCATGGGAGCATCCGGCTCGCTGATCCACAAGGGGACATTTTCGAAAAGATCCAGGTGCATGAAATGATCTTCATGCCAGTGGCTGAGCCAGATGGCTTTAACATCCGCCTCGTCGCGCAACCGCTTCAAGCGCTGGCGATCAGATGACGGGTCGATGAGCACCCCGGCGCCTTCAATGTAAACAGAATGGCAAAACGGGTATTTGCCCCGGTTTTCACCGGGAATGAAGCGAATAGATCCGAAACATCGTTCTTCCATGAAATTTCCTTTTATGCCGGATAAGCGCAGAAACCACTATGGGCTGGGCTGCCGTGTTTTTATGTTTATCATGGCTCTCCAGACCTGCAACAATTGCCGCTCGGCCGGATGCCTGTTCCTGATTTCGACCACCTGTTTGGAGGAAAACCGGCCGGTTATCGGAGCGAAGCAACGCCGAATTTTATTAAATCGCAGAATATGGGTTTTTAGTCAAATCCCAAAATGGGCGATGATACTCAACCAAAGGTATATTGCGCCCGATTGGCCGGTTATTTACTTAATTTTTAAAAATTGCCGGCAGCCTGAAAAAGTGCTTGACAGGGCGGGGGAATCTCGTTAATGTTTCTCCATCAGTTGATGGAAACAATTGTTTGAATCGCATTGATGGATGGAGAACACTGAATGGCTTCGCCTCTGGAAAAAGCCCGCCAGGACCCCAATTCGATGAAGGCCAGAATTCTGGCGGCCGCCCGGATGATTTTCGGGCAATACGGGTATAACGACACCACCACCCGGATGATTGCCAAGGAGGTGGGCATCGACATCTCGACCCTGTATTACCACTGGGGGGAAAAACAGGACCTGTACGAGGCCGTGCTGGCTGATGTCGGCGATGAAATCCAGCAGGAACTCAATGAAATTGAACGCCACGTCAGTGGACAGTCCATGGTCCGGCGGCTGGAAACGGCCCTGGACATGATGTGTGATTACCTGTTTTCCCATCCGGAAGTGCCCAACCTGATTCTTTTCGGCTATTTCAACAAAACCCAGCACGGGGTGACCCTGGATATTAAGATGACCGAACATATTGCCAACATCGCCGTTGCCATGGATCTGGCGAAAAACAAGAAAAAAGTTACCATTCAGGCCAAAGCCCGCATCCTGGCGGTCTGGAATACGGTTTTGAATTTTATATCCGGCGAGAGCTTTTTCCGGCCGATGCTGGAAACCGACCGCGAACATTATATCCAGGTTGTCAAAGAGACCCTGAAGTTTATCCTGGTGCCGGCGTTTACAGCCGAAAAATAATAAAAATGGGCGCCGGGTTCGAGATGGCGGGTACAGGGTTTAAGGATTGATGACAGATTACAGGGGCTTTTTTACTGCACAGTTAACGATATTTCAATAACCAATAATTGTGAAAGGGAGGAAAAAAAATGGCGCTAAACCTTGATGCGGTCGGCAAACCGATCGGCCCGTTTACCAAGGATTACACGTGGAAAGATGCCGTGCTTTACGCGCTGGGAGTCGGGGCCGGATTTTCGGACCTGGACTATTGCTATGAAAAGGATCTGAAAGTCCTGCCCAGCTTCGGGATCACCACGATGTATGATTTTATGGGGGAGTTGGCGGCCACCAGCAACGTGAACCTGGCCGGGATCCTTCACGGCGAGCAGGAGCTTATTTTCCACAACCCCATTCCGCCTGACGGAACCATGACCACCCAGGGGGCGATCAAACATTACTATGACAAGGGCAAGGAAAAGGGCGCCCTGATTGTTGCCGAGTTCGAAACCTACCATTCCAATGGTAAAAAGCTGTTTACCAGTATCGTGACGGTTTTTGCGCGACTCGATGGTGGTTTCGGCGGTGAAAACGCCCCGGCCCAAAAAGTTGATTTTCCGGACCGGGATCCGGACTTTGTGGTGGAGGCCAGCCCCTCAGAGGACCAACCGTTGATTTACCGGCTCTCGGGCGATGTTTTTCAACTGCATGTGGACCAGGAATTTGCCAAAATGTCCGGTTTTGAAAAACCCATCATGCACGGTCTTTGCACCCACGGTTATGCCTGCCGGGCGCTGATTGAAAGCCTCGTGCCGGGAGAGCCGGAAAAAGTCCGGCGCATGGCCTGCCGGTTCAAGCGGCCGCTGTATCCCGGCATGGCGATCAAGACGGTCATCTGGAAAACCGGAGAAGGCAAAGCCGTCTGGAGGGTGATCAACGCGGATACCAATGAAATCGCCATTGACAACGGTGAATTTGAATACGGCGATATTCCCAAAGAAGAGATTCGTTTTGACGACCGGGTGGCCATCGTCACCGGTTCCGGTGCCGGCCTTGGCCGGGTTTATGCTCTGGAGCTGGCCAGGCGCGGCGCAAAGGTCGTGGTCAATGATTACGGGGGAGCCCGCGATGGCAGTGGCAAAGGCTCTGCAACCCCGGCGGATAAAGTGGTCAAGGAAATCAAGGCGCTCGGCGGACAGGCCGTGGCCAATTATGACAACGTGGCCACCGTCGAAGGCGGGGCCAATATCGTCAAGACCGCCCTGGACGCTTTCGGTACGGTGGACATTCTGATCAACAATGCCGGTATCTTGCGGGACAAGAGCTTCGTGAAGATGGAGCCTGAAAACTGGCACACCGTCATCGACGTGCATCTGAATGGCGCTTACAACGTATCGCGTCCGGCCTTTGCCGTCATGAAGGAAAAAGGCTACGGCCGGATCCTGCTGACCACGTCGGCGGCAGGGCTTTACGGCAACTTTGGCCAGACCAATTACACCGCCGCCAAGATGGGCCTGGTGGGCCTGATGAACACCCTCAAACTGGAGGGGGAAAAATACGGCATCAAGGTCAATACCATCGCCCCGGTGGCCGCCTCGCGGTTGACCGAGGATATTTTGCCGCCGGATTTTCTGGACAAGCTGAAACCGGAGTTGGTTGCTCCCATGTCCCTGTACCTGGTGTCGGAAACATGCCCGGTCACCGGCAATATTTATAATGCCGGCATGGGATGTTACAACCGCGCTGCCATCGTGACGGGACCCGGGGCAGTGGTCAGCAAAGACGGTCAGATCCCGACCCCCGAACAACTGCTTTCCCAGTGGGATCAAATCGCCTCCCTGAAAGGGGCCAAACCCTACCAGAACCTTAACGAGCAAATTGGAGATCTGCTGGCGGCCTTTTCGCAGCCTGCGGCTGAGACAGGCGGGGAATCGTCAGGAGGATTTTCAGCCGTGTCCGACGTGTTTGACGCCATGCCGGAAGCCTTCGTGGCCGATGCGGCCGCCGGGGTGGATGTGGTGTTCCAGTATGAAATTTCCGGAGAAGGCGGCGGCCAGTGGCTGTGTGAAATTAAAGACGGCAGCTGCCGGGTGGAAGCCGGCGCCCATGAAAAGCCGACCTGCACGCTGAGCATGGATGCCGGTGATTTTCTGGACATGATGAACGGCAAGCTGGCTGCCATGCAGGCGTATACCTCGGGCAAGCTGAAAATCGGTGGGGATATCATGAAATCCCAGCTCATTGAAAAATTGTTTAAATTGCAATGATGGGGATAAAACAGCAATATCCCGCTGGCAATTGACAGCAACGAAATTTGAATCTCTAAATTTGAAGCCATATTGAATGACAAAAGGAGATAAATAATGATCGGAATTACTTCATACGGCGCATATATTCCACGGCTGCGGCTGGATCGCATGGCCATTTTTCAGGCCATGGGCTGGTTTGCCCCGGCCATTATGATGGTGGCCCAGGGTGAACGCTCCATGTGCAACTGGGACGAAGACGCCATCACCATGGCGGTGGCAGCTTCCCGGGACTGCTTGCAGGGGCGGGATAAACAGAAACTGGACGCCCTGTACCTGGCCTCCACAACGCTGCCGTTTGCCGACCGGCAAAATGCCGGCATCGTATCGGCGGCCCTCAATCTCAAGGATGAATTGATTACGGCGGATTATACCGCCTCTCAGAAAATTGCCACCACGGCCCTGATTACCGCCCTGGATGCGGTCAAGGGCGGGGCGCGCAGCAATATCATGGTGACGGCCACGGATCGCCGGGAAACCAAAACCGCCTATTTTTACGAAATGTGGTTCGGTGATGGTGCGGCGTCTCTGACAGTGGGCGACAGCGACGTGATTGCCGAGTTCAAGGGCTCGTATTCGGTTTCCCTTGATTTTGTGGATCATTACCGCGGTGCCGACAAGCAATACGATTACGTTTGGGAGGAACGCTGGACAAGGGATGCCGGTTACGGGCTGATTATCCCCAAGGTTGTCAACGGACTTTTTGATAAACTGGGCATCACCATGGATGATGTCGACAAACTGGTGTATCCCTGCTTTTTTAAAGGCGATCACCGCAAAATCGCCAGCAAGCTGGGGGCAACCCCCGAAAAACTGGTGGACAACATGCATGAGGTGTGCGGCGAAACCGGGGCGGCCCATTCGTTTATGATGTTTATTTCAGCCCTGGAGCAGGCCAAGCCCGGAGATCGCATTCTCATGTGCGGTTTCGGCCAGGGAGCCAACGCCTTGTACTTCGAGGTGACCGAAAACATCGCCAAACTGAGCCCGCGCAAGGGAGTTGCCGGATCACTGGCGAACAAGAAATCTATTGATAATTATCACAAGTGGCTCAAGTTCAGGGATTTGATCAAAACCGAGATGGGAATCCGGGCCGAAGCCCCCACCCAGACCGCCACCACGGTCCTGTGGCGCAAAAATAAAATGATTCTCGGCCTGGTGGGCGGCAAGTGCCGGGAGTGCGGCACCCCGCAGTTTCCAAAGTCGGATATTTGCGTTAACCCGGAATGCGGCGCGTTTCACAGCCAGGACGATTATGAATTCGCCGATGTCCCCGCCAAGGTGAAGACCTTTACCGGTGATATGCTGTCGGTTTCGGTGGACCCGCCGGCCATTTATGGCATGGTCCAGTTTGAAGGCGGTGGGCGCCTGGTGGCCGATTTTACGGACTGTGAACTGAGTGACGTCAAAGTCGGGCTGCCGGTGACCATGGAATTCAAGCGCAAGGGCGTGGACAAGGATCGCGGATTTGTCAATTATTTCTGGAAGGCTGTTCCGGTCCCCGGGGCGGCTGCAGAGCTCGAAAAGCTGCGCTTCGATGACCGGGTGGCCATTGTAACGGGGGCCGGCGCCGGATTGGGTCGGACCTATGCCCTGGAGTTGGCCCGCCGCGGCGCCAAGGTCGTGGTAAACGATTTCGGAGGCGCCCGCGACGGCAGCGGTGACGGATCGGCAACTCCGGCCGATAAGGTCGTTGAAGAGATCAAGGCGCTCGGCGGCGAGGCGGTCGCCAATTACGATAATGTGGCCACCGTGGAAGGCGGGCAGAACATCGTCAAAACCGCCGTGGATGCCTTCGGCCGGGTGGATATCCTGATCAACAACGCCGGTATTCTGCGCGATAAGAGTTTTGTGAAAATGGAACCCGAAAGCTGGAAGGCCGTTCAGGATGTGCACCTGCACGGCGCCTATAATGTTACGCGTCCGGCCATGGCCGTGATGCGGGAAAACGGGTACGGCCGCATCGTGATGACCACGTCGGCGGCAGGGCTGTACGGCAATTTTGGCCAGACCAATTACTCGGCTGCCAAGATGGGACTGGTAGGTTTGATGAATACCCTGAAGCTGGAAGGCAAAAAGTACAATATCAAGGTCAACACGATTGCCCCCATCGCAGCCTCGCGTTTGACTGAAGACGTCATGCCGCCGGACCTGTTTGAAAAATGCAAACCCGAATATGTTGCTCCCATGGTCATGTATCTTTGCAACGAAAATTGTAAGGAGAGCGGAGCGATTTTCAATGCCGGCATGGGCTATTTCAACCGGGCCGCGGTTTATACCGGCCGGACCACCCAGCTGGGCGATGCGCAGAATCCACCCACCCCCGAACAGATCCATGAAAACTGGAAAAAGATCAATAGCCTGGACGGTGCCAAAGAAATTGAAGACGCCAATGCCGCCATTTTTGATCTGATCGCACCGCCGCCTGACGAAGAGAAAAAAGAAGACGCTGCGGGTGAGGCCGGGGGCAGTGTGCAGGATGTCTTCGATAAAATGGCCGGCAGCTTCAATGCCGATGCGGCCGGCGGGGTCGACGTGGTTTTTCAGTTCAATATTTCCGGTGCGGGCGGCGGTGACTGGTACTGCGTCGTCAAGGACGGTGGCTGCACCATTGACAGCGGCACCCATGAAAAGCCAATCTGCACGATCAAAATGACAGATGGTGATTTTATGGCCATGATGGGCGGCAAGCTGCCAGCCATGCAGGCCTTTACTTCCGGCAAACTGAAGATTGAAGGCGACGTGATGAAATCACAGCTGCTCGAGAAGTTGTTTAAACTCGGGTAATAAAACAAACAAATTAATGAAATTTCCCGGAGGGACTATCATGGCTACAGGAATTAAAGATAAGGTTGCAATTATCGGTATGGGCTGTACCCGTTTCGGCGAACGCTGGGACATGGGAGCCGAAGAACTAATGGTCGAAGCTTTCGAGGAGTGCCTGGCGGATGCGGGCATCGAGAAAAAAGAAATCGGTGCGGCCTGGTTGGGTACCTGCTTTGACAATATTAATGTGGGCAAAAGTGCGCTGCCGCTGTCGATGACCCTGCGCCTGCCCAATATCCCCGTTACCCGGGTGGAAAACTTCTGTGCCACCGGTACCGAGGCCTTTCGGGGCGCCTGCTATGCAGTGGCCTCCGGCGCTTACGATATCTGCCTGGCGCTGGGTGTGGAAAAGCTGAAAGACACCGGCTATGGCGGGCTGCCCAGTTTCGTGGGATCTGATTCGGGGAGTCTGACCTGGCAGTGGTTTCCCAACATGACGGCCCCGGGCGCCTTTGCACAACTTGCCAGTGCATACGCGGCCAAGTACAAAATTGCCGATGCGGATCTGAAGCGGGCCATGGCCCACGTATCGGCCAAAAGCCATGCCAACGGTGTATTAAACCCCAAGGCGCATTTGCGCAAGGCGGTCAGCGAGGAGCAGATCATGGCCTCGCCCATCATTGCCCATCCACTGGGACTGTTCGACTGCTGCGGGGTGAGTGACGGGGCCGCCTGTGCGATCGTCACCACCCCCGAGATCGCCAAAAAAATGGGTAAAAAAGATTTTATCACCGTCAAGGCCCTGCAGCTGGCATTAAGCAGCGGTGAGGAGCTGGGCTACAACGACTGGGATGGGGATCATTTTGTTACAACCAGCAAATGCAGCATCAAGGCATACGAGGAGGCGGGTATCACCGATCCGAAAGAAGAACTCAGCATGATGGAAGTGCATGATTGCTTCTCCATCACGGAGCTGGTCACCATGGAGGATCTTTATGTGTCTGAACGGGGAAAAGCCTGGCGTGACGTGCGTGACGGCAAGTTCGATCGTGACGGCAAGATTCCCTGCCAGGTGGACGGTGGGCTGAAGTGTTTCGGCCATCCCATCGGCGCTTCGGGCCTGAGGATGCTCTATGAAATGTATCTGCAGTTTAACGGCCGGGCTGAAGATCGTCAACTCGACGATCCCCGTTTTGGCCTGACCCATAATCTGGGCGGCTTTCCGGCCATGAATGTCTGCAGTATTTCGATCGTCGGCAAATACGAGGGATAAAAATATAACCATGGAAATTTTAAATTACACCGAAGCGCACAACCAGTTCCGTGAGCGTCTGAAGGCTTTTCTGGCAAAAGAAGTAACCCCTTATGCCGATCAGTGGGAAAAGGATCGGATCGTTCCACGGGAAATCTGGACAAAGATGGGACGGGCCGGGTTTCTGTGTACCGATGTGGCACCCGAGTATGGCGGGATGGGAGGGGACTTTCTGTATTCTTTCATTGTGGCCGAAGAGATGACCTATACCTGGCAGACCGGCCTGGCCACGCCTTTGCACAGTGATATCGTGGTCCCCTACATCAACTCTTTTGGTTCCGAAGAGCTCAAGCGTAAATATTTGCCGGGCTGCGTTACCGGTGATATCGTCACGGCGGTGGCCATGACCGAACCGGGGGCCGGCAGCGACCTTGCCGGCATGACAACCACTGCTATAGAGCAGGGTGATGAAGTCGTCATTGACGGCTCCAAGACTTTCATTTCCAACGGCCTTAATTCGGAACTGGTGGTCGTGGCCGCCAAGGACCCGGCGGTGGAAAATCCCCACCAGGCTATATCGTTGTACCTGGTTGAAGCCGACACCCCTGGTTTCAGCCGGGGGCGGCATCTGGAGAAAATGGGGATGTGGAGCCAGGACACGGCCGAGCTTTTTTTCTCCAAGTGCCGGATCCCGGTGAAAAACCGCCTAGGTGAAAAAGGCATGGGCTTTTTGATGCTGGTGCAAAAACTGCAGCAGGAGCGGCTGGTGTGCGCCATCATGG
>JAOZPY010000532.1 GCA_029932495.1 Desulfobacterales bacterium | reverse complement strand
AATTCACACCTTCAACTTTGTTTACCGTCGATGACACACCCAAATGGCTATAGAAAGCGAGGCCAAAATGCATGTTGCGCAGCGCCGGCTGATTCATACCCTCGGGGGGCCCTGACTATTTGCAGCATATTGACTATAGCACAGGGGACAAAACTTAAGATTGCTATTTGCATCAAACAATGCTACAAACAGAAACGCTAAAAGCCTGCATCCAAATGCAAGGAACCCCGTCATGCGACCCTTGAACCTCAATTTTGTGGTCACAAAAGTTTCTATTCTCCTGCACGAAGAAAGGTAAAAACATGCTGCGTCTGATATCCGCTGATTTGAAAAAAGATAAAATTGAAACCCTGGCTGTCCCGGTTTGCGAGGATAAAAATATTCACTCCGATGCATCTGTTGCGGCGATCATCCGCAAGGCAAAAAGGCTCAAGGAGTTTAACGGCAAAAAGGATCAAACCATCACCCTGTATGACCTGCCGGAAACCACAGCCCACAGGGTGGTACTGCGAGGGCTTGGAAAAGCCGCCGAGCTCGACGCCGAAACATTACGCGCCTTTGCCGGCAAGGCGGTCAAAGACTGCATTCAGAAAGATTTGACGGCACTGTGGCTGGCCGCCCCCGACAAATGTCCGGCCAAGACACCGCTGTCTTCCATTGTAACGGCGATGATGGAAGGCGCCTGCCTGGGTAATCACCGCTTTGACCGCTACCGGCGGAAAAAGGAAAAAAAGCCGCTTAAATCCATGGTTTTTGTCACCACCCCGCCCACTGTACGCAAGCTGAAGTCCACTGTCAGCCGGGTGAGTAAAATCTGCCAGGGCACCACCCTGGCCCGGGACTGGATCAGCATGCCCTCCAATGACAAAACTCCCGAACAGTTGACCCGCATGATCGTTCAGCAGGCTAAAAAGCAGGGCCTGAAAACCCGGGTCCTGCAGGAAAAGCAGCTGCAGCAGGAAAAGTTCGGCGCCCTGCTGGCAGTTGCTGCCGGCAGTCGCAGCAAACCCAGCCTGGTGATCCTGGAGCACCGGGTCGCCGGAGCGAAAAAATCAGTGGCCCTGGTGGGCAAGGGGGTGACCTTCGACTCCGGCGGACTGAACATTAAAACCGGCGGCTCCATGGCGGACATGAAATCCGACATGTCCGGGGCCGCAGCTGTAGCGGCCACCCTGATTACCGCGGCCCGTCTCAAAACAAAGGTCAACCTGACCGGCATCATTCCCATCGTTGAAAACATGCCGTCGGGGACCGCGATCCGGCCCGGCGACATCGTTTACAGTTATGCCGGCAAAAGCATTGAAATCGGCAACACCGATGCCGAAGGGCGATTGATCTTGATTGACGCCATGGCCTATGCGATTAAAAAATTCAAGCCACAGTTGCTCGTTGACCTGGCCACCCTCACGGGCGCCTGTGTGGTGGCCCTGGGCGAAAAAATCGCCGGAGTGTTTTCCCATGACGACAAACTGGCTGCCGCAATCACGGCCGCCGGCATGACCACCCATGAACGCTGCTGGCCCATGCCCCTGCCTGAAGATTACAAGGAACTGCTCAAAAGCGACTTTGCGGATCTGAACAACATCAGCAGCACCCGCTGGGGCGGGGCGATTACCGCTGCACTGTTTTTGTCCGAATTCGTGGGCGATACCCGCTGGGCCCATATTGACATTGCCGGCCCGGCTTATGGAAAGAAAGAAAGTGCTTACTGCGGTCCGGGCGGGACCGGTTTCGGCGTGCGCCTGCTGACCGAATTGCTGGAGAAAATCTGATGAAAGTTTTAATGATATACCCTTCGTTTCCGGACACCTTCTGGAGTTTCCGGCACTCGATAAAGTTTATTCACAAAAAAGCCGCTTTCCCCCCACTCGGGCTGTTAACCGTGGGGGCCATGCTGCCGGAAACATGGGACCTGCGGCTGGTGGACCTCAATGTGACCCCGTTGACCGAAAACGACCTGACCTGGGCCGATTGCGCCTTTATCAGCGCCATGGTCGTGCAGCGAAAATCCGCCCGTCACACCATCGCCCGCTGCAAGGCGGCCGGCATCACGGTGGTGGCCGGCGGTCCGCTTTTTACCGCCGAGTATGAATTGTTTGAGGATGTGGATCATTTCGTGCTCAACGAAGCCGAACTGACCCTGGCCCCTTTCCTGGCCGATTTTGAGCACGGGTGTTCCCGGCGCGTTTACCAGGATTCCCGGTTTGCCGACATCCGGCAGACCCCCGCCCCCCGGTGGGATCTGATCAATCTGAAACGCTATGCCTCGATGAGCATCCAGTTTTCCCGGGGCTGCCCGTTTAACTGCGATTTTTGCAATGTGACCGCCCTGTTCGGCCACCGGCCGCGCATTAAAACCGCCGAGCAGATCATCGCCGAACTGGACGGCCTTTATGGCCACGGCTGGCAGGGGCAGGTTTTCTTTGTCGACGACAACTTCATCGGCAACCGCAAATATCTCATGGAGCAACTGCTGCCGGCAATCACGCAATGGCAAAAGGGGAAAAAGGGCTTTGCCTTCAACACGGAAGCTTCCATCAATCTGGCGGACAACGTGGAGCTGATGCAAATGATGGTGGCCGCCGGGTTCGATACGGTCTTTATCGGCATTGAGACCCCGGATGAACAGGGGTTGGCCGAATGTAACAAAAAACAGAATGAAAACCGGGATCTGATCGAAAACGTGAAACGCATCCAGCGCACGGGCCTGCAAGTGCAAGGAGGATTTATTGTCGGGTTTGACTCCGACGGGCCGTCAATTTTTCAGCGCCAGATTGATTTTATCCAGAACAGCGGCATCGTGACCG
>JAOZPY010000060.1 GCA_029932495.1 Desulfobacterales bacterium | reverse complement strand
GCCCGTTGCCGGAAAAAAAGAAAATCATCCAGAAGGCGGTTTCAATCTGGCTTAAATGGCTGCTGACCCGCCCCTTTGTTTTCGGCATCACGGCCTACCCGGTCTTGCGCTTCAAACTCTGGCGCGGACAGTCTTTGATGGATTCGACCGTCGGCGATGAATTGCTGGAAAAATTTCAAAATTCGCAACCCTGCATCGAACGCATGGCCAACCTGCAGGCCGCCATTGGCCTGCGGCAACTCGATCACATCGACGCCTTTAACGAAGGCGCACGGAAAAATGCCCGCATCCTGACGCAAAGCTTGGGGCAGGTGCCCGGCATCCAAGCCCCGGATGCCACCGGCGGTGATCATATTTACGTCTATTACCCCCTGACGGTGGATCCGGCCAAACGCGATGATCTGCGCTACAATCTGTTGGAAAAAGGTTTTGACACCAAGATCACCGACATGTCAGATTGCACGGGACTCAAACCATTTGTAAAAACCGAGCCGGCGACGGGTGATCCAATCGTCCGCCGGCAGGCCTCGATCCTGGAAATTTGCGTCTATCCAGTCATTGCCCCTCAGCAGATGCACCAGTTGGCAAGTGCCATCCGCAGCTGGACCGGGCTGCCGGCAAAACGCGACTGAAAATATGACTTCGGAGATAAATTGCACCATGACGGTATTAAACTCCATACCCATCGACCTGCAGCCGACTGCCGTCTGCAAAACCTTGCGCCTGCCACCGGATGGCGACCCGGCCGTCGTACAGCGGCTCATTGACACCGCCTGCGAGCTGATCGATGCTCAAGCACTGTATACGACCTGCTTTATCGAGGAAAAGCAGGCTGCCGCGGTGAAAATTTCAGGCAAACTGTTGCACAGCTCGATACTACGAAAAAATCTTGATCCGGTGGAGCGGGTTTTCCCTTTTGTGCTGACCCTTGGCAGGCGACTGGATGATCAAATCCGCAAAACCCCGGATCTTCTGGACCAGTATTATCTGGATGCCGTGGGCGTCATGGCCCTTGAAGCTGCGGGCCACCATTTGAAAAAGCACTTGCAGGATCGCTTTGCCCTGGGAAAAATGTCCTTCATGGCGCCGGGATCGCTTCCCGACTGGCCCATTGAGGAGCAAAAGCCGCTGTTTGACCTGCTTGGAGACGCAAAGGCCGCCATCGGCGTCCGGCTGACCGACAGCTTCTTGATGTTGCCGGCGAAATCCATCTCCGGAATTTACTTCCCCGCGGAGGTGTCTTTCTACAGCTGTCAACTATGTCCCCGGAAACGGTGCGAGGGTCGCAAGGCCCCCTTTGACGAAAAGCTGGCTCAAAAATACGGAATCAAACCTGGACAATAAATACTATGTGCCGTCGCTGGTTGATCTTCGCTATTGCCACCTCCCTTTTTTTCCTGTCCCAGTTTTACCGGGTCTCCAATGCCGTTATCGCCCCCTTGCTGATAAAAGACCTGTCCTTGGACACCGAAGGGCTTGGCCTGATTTCAGCATCTTTTTTTTACGCCTTTGCCGTTGCCCAGATTCCTATCAGCCTGCTGCTGGACAAAATCGGTGCCCGCAGTATCATGACCACCCTGTCGGTAATCGGGGTGCTGGGAGCCATTATTTTTTCATGGGCGGACGGCATGACCATGGCAGTATTTGGCCGTATTCTGATGGGCGCCGGCATGGCCTGCAATTTGATGGGCACCTTCAAGCTGCTGACCCGGTGGTTTGCGCCCCGGATCTTCGCCACGCTTATCGGGGTGGTCATCGCCATTGGAACGGTGGGCAACATGGTGGCGGCAACCCCCCTGGTGCTGTTGGTGCAACAACAGGGCTGGCGGGTCAGCTTCCAACTCATTGCGACCATCAATCTTATTTTAGTGCTGCTGTTTTATTTCGTGGTTCGCGACCGCCCCCCGCAAGCCGGCGCGGATGAACCTTCCCGCGAGCCATCCATCACGCTCCAGCAGGCCTTTGGCAACTTGGGACTGCTTTTAAGGCAAAAAGACTATTGGATCATCTCGGTGAGCACTTTGGTGCGCTACGGAGTTTTTGCCGCTTTTCAGGCCCTGTGGGCCGGGCCGTTTTTAATGGAGGCCCTGGGCTATTCTCCCGTGATGACCGGCAACCTCATCCTGCTCTTGAATTTTGCAATTATTCTGGGAGCCCCGTTCTGGGGGGGACTGTCCGACAGGGTGTTCAAAACACGCAAGGGGATGGTCATCACCGGCCTGGTGGGCACGGCGCTGACCATCGCCGCCCTGATGGCCGTTGGGCCGACAACCCCACTGGCCGTTGTCAGCCTGCTGTTTTTCAGTTTCGGCTTTTTCAATGCCACCGGCATATTGATGTACCCGCACATTAAGGAGCGAATGCCCCCGGACATGTCCGGGGTTGCCATGGCCGGCATCAATTTTTTTAACATGATGGGCCCGGCGATTTTTCTCCAGGGGCTGGGCAGCCTGATGCAAGCCCTTTATCCCCAGGCATCCCGGGGGTCCGGTGCCTTTAATGCCGCCTTTCTACTTTGCTTGATCTGCCTGTCCGCCGCAGCCGGAATTTACGCCTTTACCAGGGAAAAATAAGCACTATTCCACTTTCCGACTTTCACATCCCCCACTCAAATAATTGCGACTTCCGCATTCCCACTTCCCACTTCCGCATTCCCACTTCCGCATTCCAACTTCCCACTTCAATTCATTCCCCCTGGGCCGCTGCCGGCCACAAATAGTAAAAGCCGGTGCGAAAGTGGGTCAGCGCATCCGGGAGCTCCACGGAAATAACCGACAGCTCTCCGCCCCCATAGCGGGTGGATGTGTTGTAAATATTGTCGTCCGGATATTCGGTTCGCCGGTAGACCACCACCTTTGCATCCGCTGGCAGGGCGGCCAGCTTTTTAGCCACGGACAGTGCCTCGTCCAGGTACCCGACGCCGTCCACCAGGCCCAGCTCAAGCGCTTCATTAGCCAAGTATACCCGGGCGGTGGCAATCCGGGCGACAACGTCAGGGGCCAGGTGTCGGTATTTGGCCACCAGCCCGACGAAGCGATCACCCAGCCGGTCGGTGAGGTCCTGCAGTATCTTTTCCTCCTGGGCGGTTGCCGCCCGAAAGGGGGATCCCATGTCCTTGAGCTTACCGGATTTATTGACTTTTACGCCGACGCCGATTTTCTGCATCAGCCCCGACACCTTGGGCCTCATAAAAATAACGCCAACAGAACCGGTGACAGTGGTCGGATGGGCCAGGATGTAATCAGCCGGCAGAGAAATATAATAGCCGCCTGAGGCCGCCAGGCCCATCATGGCCACCACCACTTTGGTCCCGGTGCGTTTTTTAAACTCCCGGATCTCGTTAAAAAGGATATCGCTGGCCGTCACCGAACCGCCGGGGGAGTTGATTTTCAAAACCACCGCCTTGACATCTTTATCCTTGGCCGCCAGCCGCAGCTGGGAAACAACCTCCTGGACCAGGCTGGGTCGGGTGCGGATAAAACCCTCCCTGGGAGAGTCGGAAATAATGCCCCGCACGGGGATCACCACGACCTTCCGGTCTGCTTCGCCCCCCAGGGTAAACTCTTTGAGCGGGTCGGCCTGACTGGGAAAAAGCCGGATTTTAGGAGCTGTACAACCGGCAACAGAAAACACAATGATTAAAACCGCAAGCAACAATAATTTTCGCATATCAATATTCCTCGGCAGATTGGGTTGGCTGTAAGAGAACAAGTTTATAAACCTCAACGTTGCATAAACAACATGGCAAACAATATCTAATGCTCAGTTAGGATAACATATATCATCATAAGGGCACCATCTTGAGGATGTCCCATTGGGTGAAGATAAGAAAACACCGCCAGCGTGTCAAGCAAGCATGCGCTGACCGTATGTGATTGCAGTTCTGCCACGACAAATGGATCGGCGGCTATAATTAATATTGAAATCCACGATGATTCAAGATATGAAAAACGCGCTTCAGTCCGTATGCAAAAACCGCAACCATCCAGTCTCCAGCCGGAAATCGATCTGCCGGGCATTGACGGGGGGGATAACATCATGAAAATTAAGGAAGTTCCCCAGGATGATATCAAAACTTTCAGGGGTTACGGCACCAAGACGGTGTATGCCGTTGATGAAAATGGGCAATATACCCGGGTCTCCACCAGTGGTTGGGATGCAGAAGAAGTGGTGCTGCGCGATGTGGTCAACGATTTTGAAAAAGCGGCGCAGGACGCAAAAGTCCGGGCAATGAAGGGCGAAGCCTCGCCCATCGAATATTTCATGAATAAATATTTTATGGATGTCCCCGCCCTGGCCGCCGGCATGGGCCTGGCCAGATGGCGGGTCAAACGCCACCTGAATCCCGGGGTTTTTAATAAGCTAAGCGACAAGCTGCTTCAACGATACGCAGACTTTTTCCAGGTGGATATCCACACGCTGAAAAAATTCAAGGAGACTATCTGAATTGGATCTCATCGCCAACTTTGAGCACCAGCATTTTGCCCATTGTGAAAGCGGCGTCATGGCAACCCTGCTCAAATACCATGGCCTGCCGTTATCGGAGCCCATGGTGTTTGGTCTTTCCGGAGCCCTGTGTTTTGCCTACCTGCCGTTTCTTAAAATGGGTAACATGCCCGTGATTTCCTATCGCATGTTTCCCGGCTATATTGTGAAAAATCTTCCCAGAAGGCTCGGGGTGAAATATTTTCGCAGAACCTATAAAAATCCCGATCTGGCCATGGCGCAGCTGGATGAATTTGTGGCTGCAGGCCAGTTGGTGGGGCTTCAGACCTCGGTTTATTATTCACCCTACTTCCCACCGGAAATGCGCTTTCAGTTTAATGCCCACAATATTATCATTGTCGGCAAGGAGGCGGATGAGTACCTGGTCAGCGATCCGGTTTTCGATCATCTTGAAAAAATAAAATCAGCTGATTTGAAAAAAGCCCGTTTCGCCAGGGGGTTCAGTGCTCCCAAAGGGCTGGTCCACTACCCCCTGGTCTGTCCGGACAGCTTGGATCTGGAAAAACTCATTCGAAAATCAATCAAAAAAACGGTTCGCATGATGCTGTATGCCCCCCTTCCCTGGATCGGCATCAAAGGTATCAACCACCTGGCCCGCAAAGTCGTCAAAATTTCAGGTGAACACAATGATCGCTACACCCGGCATTTTCTGGGCAACATCGTGCGCATGCAGGAAGAAATCGGGACCGGTGGCGGCGGGTTCCGATTTATGTATGCCGCTTTTTTGCAGGAAGCATACGGCATCATCAAGCTGCCGGTTTTGAAGGAGGCCTCGGACCGGATGACCGCCGCCGGTGACGCCTGGCGAATGTTTGCATTGGAATGCGTTCGGGTGGTAAAAAAGGGCTGCGCCTCCGAAGATCTTGGCCATATTGCGCGGTCTTTAAAGCGCTGTGGTGAAAACGAAAAACAGATTTACCGGATGCTCAAGGCGGTGAAATAGAAATCAGGGGGCCGACTTCAGTACTTTTCAACGGCTACCACCATAAACTGTCCGCGAAAATCCTTGTTGATGTGTACCAGACAGGCCTTTTCATAGCGGTCAAAAAACCCGCTGACCCCGCAGGCGGTCGCGGAATCAAAATATCCACAGCTGTGGATATAGTCGAACTGGGCTTCATGGGGCACCGCTTTGCCGAAGGATTTTTTTTGACCGTCATCGATTAATAGACCGAAAGACAAAATCAGCGGTCGTGCAAAACGCTGCCGTTTAAGCCAGTCCATTGTTGGGCGCAAACTGCCAAACGATTCAACCGCCGTAATTTCACCCAGGGCTCCGGTATTTTCGGCTTTAATCAAAAGCCAGCAACTGCCTTCGATCATGTGATAATCATAAAACGACCGTTCGTACTTGGCTTCAAATTGTGATTTTGAAAAAGAGCCCTCATCGACCCCTCCGAACAGGGCGTCTTTAACAACTCCGGCCCCCATATCGCTGCGCAGTAACTCAAGCCCTCTTTCAAAAGACAGCTGCTTGCTGGAAAAGGTGAGATTGCGCCCTACGATATCAAAACTCTGGGCAACATAAAAAGAGGCCGTATTGCTCATGGTATTAATAAAATTATAGGGCATGGGGAATTCGCGCTTGTGATAAATTTGGTCCAGAACCGTTTCCGTGTCGCCCAGGTTCCCGTTTTCCGTTGTCAGATAAACAGCGGTGTCCGGTTGAATGGCCCGTCCGTGAGCACACTGCCAGGCTCCCGCCAGAGAGAGCAGCACAAATTTATTGGCCCGACGGAATTTGAGGTTTGTATAGCGGTTGATTTCCTGTTTGTAAAAACTGATATCATCAACCGGCGGGCTAACGAACATACTGTAGTTGTGTATATACATCCTTGCCTGAGCCTCATCTTTGAGGTAAATTGCCTTTCTAGGCTTTAATGCTGCAACATTAAAGTCGATCTGCCATTGGATCGGGCTTGTTTGAAACCACCAGTGAAACACAATTGCCGCCGAAGCCGAAATAATTCAACAAAAAGGTCCCGGTCTGAATTGAAAGTGGTTGGGTAAGCGGCTCAATATTGATCTCATCATCGACATCTTTAAACCCCGGGGTAGGCGGCACAAACCCGGATTTAACCGCTTCGGTAAACAGGATCATTTCGATGACCCCGCAAGCCCCGACGGTGTGTCCGATAAACGGTTTCAAACAGGTCAGGGGAGGCACCTGGTTTTCAAATGCCTGGTTCATCCCCTTTCCTTCGGTTAGATCATTCTGGTAACTTCCGGTGCCGTGGGCCTTGACAACGTCAATCTGCCCGGGGCCCATCCCGGCGCTGGCCAGGGCCTCATGGATTGCAGCTGCAATGAGACCCCCTTCAGGATTGTGGGTCGTGACACTGTATGTATCGCAAATATTAGCACCGCCAAGGTAATAAAAATCATTTGATGCTTTGCTTTTCGAATCTAAAATGATCGCCCCGCAGCCTTCTCCCATTATGATGCCCTCCCGGTTTTTATCAAATGGCTTGCAGGGTGTCGGTGAAATCAGTTTCAGCGCCTCGAAGCCATAAAATCCAAGATTGCTGAAAAGATCATATCCAACAACCAGCGCCCGTTTTATAAAACCCTGGGCAATCATGCCGGCGGCAAAAATGATGCCATTGGCACTGGAGGTACAGGCGGTTGTAAAGGTGTAACAGCCCGCTTTGAGATCAAAATGGCCGGCAATTTCATTGGCAATGTTGCCGTAGCCCGAAGCAGTTTGTGAAAGGACATGCCGCGAGGTTTGGTAAGCATCCTCGTAAATAGGAATATCGTTAGATGTTGAACCGAAAAACACCGGCAGTTCACGGATTTCGTGGGGTTTTAATCCAGCATCGGCAATCGCCTCTTCGATGGTATTGAAAAGAACATTGTAATAGTACACCCTGCTGTTGTGCAGATGCTCCGAATCATTTCGCGGGAGGCGGAAATACGGCCGGCTGTAACCGACGTCGATCAACGACAGGGGAACATCAGCAACCTGAATCCGGCCGGCTTTCATCGAGTCGGTAACCGTCTGGACATCATTACCCAGGGCACAGTTGACGGCCTTGCCGCGTATATAAATTCTGGAGTCGGCCATGAATTACTCCGGCTGGAGAAAATCGGCAAAGGTGTTGACGGATTTCACGACCCGCCGCATCTGCTTGCTGTCGCGAATGGCAATGCCATAGGTGTTTTGAATAGCGATCGATATCTGCAGCGCATCGATGGAGTCCAGCCCCAGATCTGACTTGGGAGAAAAAAGCGGACAGTCATCATCAATTTGACTTAATTCAATATCCAGCTCACAGCTTTCGATGATCAGGGCTTTGATCTCGTTTTTCAATTTTTGATCCAAAGATCCCTTCATAAGCAGACACAATCTCCTTCTAGAAAAAACGCCCCGGGTGCAATATTAATCCCACTGGGGCGAAACAAACTGGCTTTTATGCAAGCTACAGCAACATTTTCTTTTTAATCACCACGGCTGTTGTGCCAAGCATCACCACACCAAATATAAATAATAATAAGAATTCGGGCAGCACGTCAAGAACATTTCCGTTTCTCAGAAATATATCCAGAAACCCTTCCAGCCCCCAGGACATGGGAGACACCACCGATAATGTCTGCATGAAATGCGGCATCACGAATTTGGGGATCATGATGCCGCCGATGGCGGCCAGAATGATATTTAAAACCCCGCCGATGGTGGTGGCATGTTCGGTGGTTTTGGCAACAGCGGCCACCAGCAGGGCCAGGGAAATGGAGCTGAAACTGACCGCCGTTGTGATCAGCAACAGGCCGGCATACGAATCTCCCATGGTCAGCGCATCACCGCCGGCCAGGGGCACCAGGAAAACGCCCACCAGGATCATCAAAACAACCTGGATCAGATTGACGATAAAAAAAGGCAGCAGACGGCCCACCAGCAGCAGCCCCGTGGATACGTTCATGCTCTGGAGGCGCAGCAGGGTGCCGTAATTTTTTTCCGCGATAAACGTGTTGGACAGGGGAATGACCACGAAAAACATGGAAAAGACCAGCCAGGCCGGCACGCTTTGCTGAACGGCGGTGGGAATTTTAAACCTTTGCCGGCCCTTGTAAACATAACGGGTTTCAATCAGGCCGGCTGTCGACTGCATGATCTGATCCAGGTCGATGCCGGCATAGGCCAGCATGTCCTGCCGCCCCTTTAGCAATGAGGCCAGCCGGGTTTTTGCCAAATTGGCGGCCAGCGTGTTTTTTAAAATAAGATATGTCTGCCGGTTGACCGTCGGATTTACCAGCAATGTCATCCGGCGTGTGGTTTGGTCGGATAGGTCCGGCTTAGGGAGCAGTGAAAAGCCTTTTTCAATCACCAGGGCAAATTTAATGTCACTGTCAAACATCTTGCGCCGGATCAGATCCAGATCGCTGCCGGCTTCCATGAGATGAAACGCAAACGTGTCCAGTTTTTCCAGCGCCGCAATAAAGGCCCTTGACGGGTCGCCCCGGTCCCGGTTGACCACCAGGATTTTGATTTGTCTGACCGCATGGGAAGCGAACAGATCGCGCATGGTCAGTGACATGATCAAAATGAAGGCCACCGGCATGATAAACAGGACCGCCAGCGAGTGGATATCCCTGCCCAGCACCAGAAACTCTTTTTTCAGGATGTACAGAATTTTCAGCATGCGTCCCGGAGGCGTTTGCGGGTTATATCCAGGAAAAGGGCTTCCAGGGTTTTGTCGCGGCTGTCCAGCGCCACCACGTCAACCCCCTGTTTTTTTAAAAGCAATAAAATTTCGATCAGGTTATCGCGCAGCCGGGTATCTCGTTGCAATTGAATACCGTCATCCAATACCCGAACCGATGCGATGCGTCCCAGGCTCTGCCGCAGCATATCATTGATTCCGTTTACCCGGATGGTGACACTGCCCTGCGGCTGCAAAAGCGTTTCCTTGGCGGCATGCAGCAGCAGGCGGCCTTCATCCAGAATGGCAATGGTATCGGAAACCTGTTCAATTTCTTCCATGTAATGAGATGTATAGATAATCGTGGTTTCCTGCTCCTGGTTGATGCTTTTGATGGTCTCCAGGATGTAATTTCGCGACTGGGTATCCACGCCGACGGTCGGCTCATCCAGATATAAGATACGCGGATTGTTCAGCAACCCGATGGCCAGGTTCAGTCGGCGTTTCATGCCGCCCGAAAATTTTCCCACCCGCTTGTCTAAAAAAGACTGCAGACTGGCGATCTCGGTGCAATAAGCCATGCTGGATTTTAAGTTCGATCCTTTCAAGCCTTGCAGGGCCCCGAAGTATTCAAGATTTTCCCGGGCGCTGAGCATGGGATAGATGGCCAAGTTCTGGGGGACGATGCTGCAAATGGTCTGTATCTCGCCCAGGTTTTCATCCAGGCTGCGACCGGCGATAAGAATTTCTCCCCGGTCGGCGGGCACGACCCCGATCAGGATTGAAACCAGGGTGGTTTTCCCGGCGCCGTTGGGCCCCAGAAGGCCGGTGATCACCCCTTTTTCAATGGACAGATTGATATCATCCAGAACCACCTGGCGGCCGTAGGATTTAAAAAGATGGCGGATTTGAATCATTAACCATTCAACCCGGGTAAAGGATGCAATACAGTGATATTTTCAGCCATGTATAACATATCAGTATGACAAAGTGATCATGGTGTGTCAATATGACGTAAAAACCCCGCGGCATATCCGTCTGCGTTTAAGCCCATCTCCCGCATCAGGCAAAAAGCGGTCGGCCGGCGGCCGTTGCCTTTGGTCCACATCTTAGCGGGATCACGTTTACCAACAAAGCCCGATCTTGCGGATGCGCATCGGCGTGCTATACACTGTGTCCTCTCTCGGGTACGATGCAGATAAAGCGGAATCGGCTTTGTCCGACATTTTTATACTGGTGCCGGATGTTTGCCGGCACATAGGCATAGGAGCCGGCCTGCACCGGGGTGTCCGTCCCGTCCATATGCAGAATCCCCTGGCCTTCAAGGATATAATTGATATGGGGCCAGTCGTGGATGTGTTTGGGGGAATACCCGTCCGGATCCACGTCGAAAACCCGCATGACCCATCCCTGCCAGCCCTGCGCCGGGGAAACCAGCACCCGCAAGGCCACATTTTTAGCGCCCGGAACCTCCATGGCAACGGAAGGTAAATCCTTTTCATTTCCAACAATCATGGCATTATTCCCTTTCTGATATCATCAGGCTCAATTTTTCCCCCGGTATCTTTGCCCGTACTAGAAATCAAGACGCGCCTTGCGGTCCTGACCCTTGGTAATTTCAGCCGCCATGATCCGCGCCATCAATCCTGGCATCGTCTTTCATCCTGTCGGGTATCAATCCGGGC
>JAOZPY010000531.1 GCA_029932495.1 Desulfobacterales bacterium | reverse complement strand
CTTGAAATTGACGTTTTCCAGGGCTCCGGTGCCTTCGTGTGCGGTGAAGAAACCGCTCTGATCCAATCCATTGAAGGCTTTCGGGGCATGCCCCGTTCGCGCCCCCCATATCCAGCGCAAGAAGGTCTTTACGGACAGCCGACGGTCATCAACAATGTCAAGACCCTGGCTTCGGTGCCGCCGGTCATAGCCAATGGTGCTGCCTGGTACCAGGCCATCGGCACCGAGGGCAGCCCCGGGACGGCGGTTTTTTCCGTAGTCGGTGATGTGGTCCATCCCGGTCTGGTGGAAATCCCCATGGGCGTCACCCTGCGAACCCTGATTTTTGACATTTGCGGCGGAATTGCCAACCAGAAGAAATTCAAGGCCGTTCAGATCGGCGGGCCTTCGGGGGGCTGTCTGCCGGAAAGCTTTCTCGACACGCCCATCGACTTTGATTCCCTGACAGCAGCCGGTGCCATGATGGGCTCCGGGGGCATGGTGGTCATGGATGAAGACAGCTGCATGGTGGATGTGGCGCGTTATTTTCTCGATTTTACCCAGAAGGAATCCTGCGGCAAATGCACCTTCTGTCGCATTGGCACCCATCATCTGCTCGATATCCTGCAGCGGATCACTACCGGAGAAGGCCGTGGTGGTGATCTGGAGCAGCTCGAACAGCTCAGTGAAGATATCAAGCAGGGATCTCTTTGCGGATTGGGAAAAACCGCCCCAAACCCGGTGCTGACTTCGTTGAAATATTTCCGGGATGAGTATGAGGCCCACATCGAGGAAAAGCGTTGCCCCGGCATGATGTGTCGGTCGCTGATGACCTATTACATCGACCTGGACAAATGCGCCCGGGGTTGCGATGCCTGCGTGGGATGCTGCCCCACTGAGGCCGTATTTACCACCAGCACGCGCAAAAAGGGAATCGATCAGAATCTGTGCGTCAAATGCGGCGAGTGTATGGTGGCCTGCCCGCCCCAGTACGACGCCGTGCGGAAAGTGTCGCCCCCCGGTCTGGCACCGGTGATCGAACGGCCGGCCGAAATTCCGGCTGAAAGCAAAGCGGTTTCTGATGATTCGTGAGGACAAGCCATGAGCGTCTCCATTGTGGTAAATGAGCGCGAATTGAGGGTCAAGGCCAACCTTTCAATCCTGCAGGCCTGCCTGGAAAATGGTATTTACATTCCCAACCTGTGTTTCATGCAGGATATGGATCATCCGACGGCATCCTGTCGGCTGTGTTTCGTGGAAGTGCAGGGAATCCCAGCGCCGGTTACGTCATGTACCGTCCAGGTGGCCCAGGGAATGGTGGTCAAAACCGACACGCCGGCTGTCCGGCGCCTGCAGCGCAGCAGCCTGCGATTTTTGCTTTCGGTACACGACGTTGACTGCAAGAATTGCACGGCAAACAAGAACTGCGAGCTTCAGCGCCTGGCCCGGTTTTTAAAGACGGGTTTAAAACCCAAAGGCCTTGAAAAACATCTGAAAGAAACCGCAATCATCGATGATCACCCGCAGCTGAACTATTATCCCAACCGCTGCGTGCTGTGTGCCCGATGCATCCACGTATGCCGGATGGCCCAAGGGCAGCCGCTGATTTCATTTGCCGGCCGTGGGTTTAACACCAGTCTTTCTCTGGCCGGCATCCGGGATGCCGAAGAATTGCCCTGCAGTACCTGCCTGCGCTGTGCGGATGTCTGTCCGGTGGGCGCCCTGGTGGTCAAACCCCCAGTTCTTTTTTCAGCCACGCCTTGACATCATCTTCCAGGGCATAGACCCCCTTCAGTTCACAGACATCTTTTTCAAACCGCTCCGGCAGTTCGAATTGTGCCAGCTCCACAGCCTCTTCGGAGTTGCGTCGGATCAGATAAATGTAAAAGGGCTTGCGCCAGCAGTTGACTACAAAGTAGGTGGAATAATCACTTTTGGAGCGGATGACGTACTTGCCGCTGCCCCAGTCGGTGTTGCCCCATTCCAGGTAAAGTTTGACCGCTTCTTCAGGTCCTATATCCCAGTTGATTTCATTGATGATATCGATCTGTTCTTTTAACTCCTCCAGTGACAGCATGTGAACCTCCCTTGCCTTCCCCAAATGGACACAGAAAGCGAAGCCAAAATGCATATTGCGCGGCGCAACCGCAACTTTTGAAATTACACAGAATCGAGGCTTTCCTGCAGCCCGGGATGATCCCCGAGAAAGCGGTACAGGGTCGCCCGCCCCACCCCCAGCAGCTTGGCGGCCCGGGCCTTGTTGCCTGCAGTTTTCACCAGGGCGGCGCGTACACTTTGGGCATCCAGCTTCCTGGACGGACCCCGGCGGATACTGGTGTTTTCCATTTCCCGCAGTTCCAGGGGCAGATCCTCGGGCGATATGACGTTGGCGCCACACTTGACAAAGGCAAACTGCATCGCGTTTTGCAGTTCACGGACATTGCCGGGCCAGCGATAGTCCAGCAGCAGTGACATGGCGCGGTTGGAAATTTTGGGCGGCTTGCGCTCATAACGCTCGGCAGCTTCCTTTAAGAAATGTTCGATCAACAGTGGAATATCGATTTTGCGCTCCCGCAGCGGTGGCAGATGGATGGGAATCACATTCAGCCGGTAATAGAGGTCATCGCGAAAAGTCCCTTTTTTAACAGCCGCCTTGAGGTTTTTATTGGTTGCGCTGATCACCCTCACGTTTACCGTGGCCGTGTGCTCACCCCCGACCCGTTCAAAACTGCTTTCCTGCAAAAACCGCAACAACTTGGCCTGCACGTTGTTGGACAGCTCGGCGATTTCATCGAGAAAAACCGTTCCGCCGTCGGCCAGCTCAAAGCG
>JAOZPY010000001.1 GCA_029932495.1 Desulfobacterales bacterium | reverse complement strand
TCAAGATAATATTGCCCGCGCTATGCAGTCAGGCGCTTGACGAGCTGTTAATTAGAAAGCGTATCGTTTATTTCCTCTGGCATCTCACAGGCATCGCTGGCCTTGAGGTTTTCCACATAATGGGAGGCGGCAAGGGCCGCTGTGCACCCGTCAGCGGCGGCCAGAATGATTTGCTTGGCATATTTTTCCCGCAAATCACCAATGGCGAATATGCCGGGGTTGTTGGTTTCACACTTATCGTCAGTGATCACGTAACCATTGGCGCTCATCTTGGTCCCGGCCGGCACCAGTTTGTTGTTCGGTTCAAAGCCGATGAAAATAAAAACGCCGTCGGTAGCCAACTCACGCTGCTCACCGGTCTGGGTGTCTTTCAGATCCACCGCACACACCCCGCTGATATCGGCCTTGATGGCGGTAACCACCGAATTCCACAAAATTTCAACGTTACACTCGGCTTTAATGCGCTGCTGCAGTATGGCCCCGGCCCGCAGTTCGTCGCGCCGATGGACAATATACACCTGTTTGGCTAATTTGGCCAGGTACAACGACTCCTCGACAGCTGCGTCACCACCGCCGACCACCACCACGGTTTTATCTCGAAAGAAAAACCCATCGCAGACAGCACAGTAGGAAACCCCCTGGCCGTATAGTTGGTCTTCCCCGGGAACTTTGAGTTTACGCGGATGTCCGCCGGTGGCCAGGATCACGGCATAGGCACCCAGTGTGCTCCCATCGGCTAATTTGATGGTGTGATAATCCTGGCCGGGTTTCAACTCGGTTACCTCGGCCGAGCGAATCTCCAAGCCGTAGGACTGGGCATGCTGGGAAAATTTCATGGACAACTCGGCGCCGCCGATGTGCTCGTCGCCGGGCCAGTTTTCCACCGAATCGGAGTTGTTCACCTGCCCCCCCGGGGATCCCATTTCAATCAGCAGGGTTTTCAATGCCGCCCGCATAGCATAAATGCCGGCGGTCAGTCCACCGGGTCCACCACCAATAATAATTAAATCGTACATTTCGGTTTCCGACATACTACGCCTCCTTGTGGTTCATCCATCCCGATTGCGCCGGAAGATGAACATGTGACAACCATAACTATTTAAAATAAAAGCCAATTGTCCCCGCTGAGCCAATGCAGAGAGTGCGGTTGCCACCCTCTGACCGCTAAATATAATGACCGAATTTGAATCCGACAAGGCTTAGGGTGCTTTTTTTTCAGAAAAAAATCAATTTGGCATTCATTTGAAAATGGTGTACCGATAGATGAAACGCTTTTTAACCGATTCACGACGATTGGCGAAATGACCTGGAAAGTGCATGGGTTCCCCTGACAGCTTTTATACCCGTTATGAAACCGAAATAACTGAAGTGGCGATCAAGGATCGCAGCTATAAAATTTCGCTGCCTAAAAATCTTTCCGCATTTATCAATCCCGATGACATCCTGCATGAATTTCCCCTGTGGGCCAAAATATGGCCGGCGTCCTGGGTGCTGGCCGACTATCTAGCCGGCCTGCCGCTGCTGCCGGAAAAAAGGCTGCTGGAAATCGGCGGCGGGGCGGGGTTGGTGAGCATCGTTGCTGCTTGCTGCGGTCATCGCGTGACCATGACCGAATACAATTCCGATGCCCTGGCGTTTGCCCGGGCCAATGCAAGGCTCAACGGGTGTCCCCAGTTGCCCATGGTAAAACTGGACTGGCGCAATCCAGGGCTCAAGGGCCCCTTTGATTATATTGTGGGCTCGGAAGTGACTTATAAAAATGAAGATATTGCCTGCCTGCTCAAACTGTTCACCACCCTCATCCATCCCGACGGCGAGGTGCTGATGGCCGGAGAAATGCGGCGCAGCAGCCGTGATTTTTTCAAGCAGCTAGAAACTAAATTTCAGATCCGGGTACATAAAAAAACCCTGCGCAGCCCCGAAGAGCAAATCCCGATTTTCCTGTTTCGCATGAAATTAAAACCATAAACTCCCCCATGGGGCTGCCAGGCGGGTTGCCACCATCACCCACCCAATTACACGGACCCGTTTAGCCGGTCTAAAGTTTTATCGAAAACCGTCGATACCATTTCTGTCAGCAACGACACCTTCCATTATCAATGGAGCATTTCAACAGCTAAGGGTTACCCATCATGAGCACCCTGAACACGGCCCGACATGCGAAGGCCGCCACCGAACTGGAAAACGGCAACGGACCCCTCGTGAAGCTTTTGTTGCAGGAAAAGGTCCTGACGGACCGGCAGGTTGAATATGCCGCGCGGGTCCGCAACAAGCTTGAAACGCCCCGGCCCCTGCTTGAAGTTTTAAAAGAGCTCGATCTGATCAACGATGATCAAATCAAAAAGGCGGTAAAAGACAGCCGGATGCCCATGTGTATCGGCAGCATCCTGATGGAAATGGGCTATATCAAACCCGACGATCTTCAACGGGCGTTTGGCATCCAGAAGAGTGAAAAAAAAGGGTATAAAATTGGGGAAATCCTTCTGGAAAAAGGTTTTATCGATGAACAGCTGCTGCTGGAAGTTCTGTCTGTTCAGCTGGGATTTTCGCAGGTCGAACCGGAATTTACCAGAATCGACCCGAAACTGTTTTCCAGGGCACCGGCCCGATGGTACGAAACCCATGATGTAATTCCGCTCCAAAAACAGGACGACGGCATCCTGATCGCCTTTGCCGATCCCCTGGACAAACAAGACCTTGAAGCCGTCAAACAGGTTTTTGGAGATAAGTTTATCGCCGCTGTTGCGCGCAGGAATGCCATCAAACTGGCCGTCGGCAAATGCCACAGCAGCAATCTTAAACAAGATATTTCAGCATCGGATGAAAACGCCATCATCCGGCTGGCAGATGAACTTCTGCTCGCCGCTGTGCAGCGGGATGCCAGCGACATTCATATCGAACCGTTAAAAGACTGCATGCGGGTCCGTTTCCGTCAGGATGGCATGCTGATTCACTTCCAGGACTTTCCGGCGAAAATTTTGCCGGCGCTCACCAACCGGATCAAAGTGCTGTGCGAGGTCGACATCACTGAAAAACGACGGCACCAGGGAGGACGCTTTTATTTCGATTACCCCGGTGGCCACGTGGACCTGCGGGTGTCATTTTACGTCACCGTGAATGGTGAAAAAATCGTACTGCGACTGTTAAACCGAAAAAGTGTGCTGCTGGACATCAAGGATATCGGACTGCCCGGCAAAATTCAACAGCGGTTTCTAGAAGACGCACTTTGCCTGCCCAGTGGCATTATTTTAATTACCGGACCCACCGGTTCCGGCAAGACCACCACGGTATACAGCTGCATCAATCATATCAATGATCCGCAAACCAGCATCATCACGGCTGAAGAGCCGGTAGAATATGTTATCGACGGCATCGCCCAGTGCTCCATCAACCCCAAGATCAACCTGACATTTGAAGAGACCCTCCGGCACATTGTGCGCCAGGACCCGGATGTCATCGTCATCGGAGAGATCCGGGACCAGTTTTCAGCCGAAATCGCCGTCCAGGCCGCCTTGACCGGCCACAAGGTGCTGACCACCTTTCACACCGAAGACAGCATTGGCGGGTTGGTCCGATTGCTCAACATGAATATTGAGCCCTTTCTGATTGCCTCTTCTGTCGTCAGCATTATGGCCCAGCGGCTGCTGAGAAGAATATGTCCCCACTGCGCCGCACCTTATAAGCCCACAGCGGCTGATCTGCAGCGTATCGGATATTCTGCCCATGATATTGGCGATGCCCACTTTCAGAAAGGACGCGGATGCGGCCACTGCCAGTATACGGGCTACAAAGGGCGAGTCGGTATTTTTGAACTTTTGATTCTCGACGAGCAAGTCCGCAATGCCATCATCGCTCAAAAGCCCAGTCACGAAATTCGTGAAATCAGCATCGAATCCACCGGCCTGATCACCCTGCTCGAAGATGGTCTGGTGAAAGCCGCCGCCGGGCAAACCACCATTGATGAAGTGCTTCGCAGCCTGCCGCGATTGCACAAGCCCAGAGCGCTGCCAGAATTGCAGCGTCTTTTGGAAGGATCAGCATGAACCAGGAAAAGCCCTTTATCGAAATCGTCGATGCGCATCTCAAATCCAGCAATGTCCGGCTTCCCGTCTTTAATACCACGGCCATGCGAATTCAGCAGGAAATTGCGAAAAAAGAGCCGGACCTGCACCTGATCGAAAAACTGATCGTCAGTGATCAGTCCCTGACCGCTAAATTATTGAGCGTCTCCAATTCCTCTTTTTACAAGGGGTTGCAGCAGGTATCCACGGTACACAATGCCATTGTTCGACTGGGGATCAATGAAGTCTCAAACATCGTGATGCTGGTGACCCACGAGACGAATTTTCACGCCAAGGACCCTTTTATGCACGGCATTATGCGCAAGCTGTGGCGACATTCTGTCGGCTGCGCCATGGGTTCCAACTGGCTGGCCAAACAGTGCGATCTGCACGGCCTGGCCCATGAAGCCTTTTTTGCGGGGCTGCTGCATGATGTGGGAATGCTTTTCATATTAACCGCGATCGATGAGCTGAAAAACTCCGATGAATTAAAGGTCCAACCCTCGGACGCCCTGCTCATCGAAGCCATGAACACACTGCATACCCATCATGGCCACGCATTGATGTCACGCTGGAACCTGCCTGAAAAATACAGCCGGATCGCCCGTGATCATCACGCTGAGCAGTTTGAACCCCAAGACCGGCTGCTGGTCATCGTGCGGCTGGCAGACAAGGCATGCGACAAACTGGGTATCGGTCTGGACAGCGATCCGTCCATTGTGCTGGCAGCAACACCTGAAGCCGAGGCGCTTCAAATATCGGAAGTGGATCTTGCCAGGTTTGAAATCATGCTGGAGGATTCGCGGGTATTCGAAGCCGATGGCTAAAAATACCTGGTGGGTTATACAAAATTGGAGCTCACTCCCTGGCCCCGGATTCCATGAGAATCTTGAAAAGCTGCACATCCCGCTTTTTCAGGGCATAAGCCAGGGCCGTCATCTTATGCCGATCCCGGGCGTTCACATTTGCCCCGCTTTCAATCAACAACCGGACAATTTCGCTGCGCTCGCCGGGAGCCGTGATGGCATACATCAAGGCGGTCTGACCATCTTTTGTCGTCCGGTTGACATCGGCCCCCTTTGCAAGCAGTAAAGCGGCAATGCCCGCTTCGCCTTTGGCGGCTGCCACCATCAGCGGCGTCTCACCGTCGGAAAATCCGCTTAAATCCTGAAAATTCACGTCAGCACCCCTTGAAATCAGCAGGCGGGCAACACTTTCATGGCCCTCGATGACCGCCTCCATCAAAGCGGTATGGCCGGCGTTGTTGATCAAATTGGCATTCGCATCGGCGTTGAGCAGGGTTTGAACCACATCATAATGACCGTTCATACAGGCCTCATGCAAGGCGGTGGATTTCCACTGGGAGATGGCATTGACATCCGCCCCCCGGGACAGCAGCAGCTTCACAATGACCGCATGGCCGTTCTGGGCGGCATTCATCAGGGCAGTGCGCCGGGCAAGATCCCGGGCATTGATATCGGCCCCATGGCGCATCAGCAGCGAGACCAGATCCAGGTGCCCCTGCTCGGCAGCGTTCATTAAGGCGGTTTCGCCAAATTCGTTTTTGACGTTAACATCCATACCGATGGCCAGAAACCAGCCCACTACGTCGGTCGCGCCTTTGTCCACATAAGCAAACAGGGCCTCGGCGGTATACGGGATATTTTCCTGGGCCAATTCCTTGCGGGCCGCTTCAGGGCTGATTGCCGATGCCAGCTGGCCTGTCAGAAAAAAAATGACCACTCCCGCCCATATTTTGTATTTCATTTAAAGACCCCGCTGTGTGAAGTGGATGGCATCTAATTATTAGTATAGAAAACCGGCAGTTTCATGTCAAAATAAAAGTGCCCGCCCCGGATTATCAAATGGCGGCAAAAACCAGCCCGCAAATAACCTTGGGCCAGAAGTGGGTGGATTTTTGCGGCAATACCGCGCCGCTGAGGCAGACGTTTTTCACCTCTTCAATGGTAACTTCATTGGTGATCAATGCCATCTGTGCCTGGCCGGCGGCCATTTTTGCCAGACAGATCGGAAAACTTCTTTCGTAGACGATACACTTTGAGCTGCGTTGGTCCCGGCCCCTGATCCCCAGTGCCTGCTGGATGATAAAATAATGCATGACCGTCAGATCCAGCTTTTTAACCTCATCCGGAAAATTCCAGTTCAGCCGCCGGTGCATGCCGGATTTCAAACGGGCTTGGTAGGCACATTGGGAAAAGATCAGGCCAAAGGTGTTTTTTTTGCCGGCGATAATCTCATTGATAAAGCTCGGATCCGGCACCGCCGTGAGGGTGAAATAGTGTTCGAGCTTTTTTAGAATCGCGGTCTCATCAAAGCTTTTCAGGTTGTAAATGAGCCGGTGAGTGGGCAAAATCTTCAAGTCATTGGCCTGGGTGTTGGTCAACCACATCATGTGGTAATTGTACGGCTCGGTGCCGGTATGAGCGGCGTTGGCAGCCATCCGTTGCTGCATGTAAGCCAGTGAACCCGCATACCGATGGTGTCCGTCGGCTAAAATCACCTGTTTTTTCGCCATCAGTTCCACAAAACGCCGGATGATTTTCGGTTCCCGGATGACCGCGAGCACGTCCCGGATGCCCTGGTAATCTTCGGCCTCGCACAGCGGACGGCGCATGCTTTCATCCATGTATTTTTCGAGCTCAAACGATTCATCCGTGTATAGGCCATGGGTGGGGCTGGCATTCAAGCCGGTGGCCGCCAGCAGTTCAACCTGCTCATCAACCGATGCGGGCATGGTGTTCTCATGGCGCAGGATGACCCGCTGGTCCCAGTCGTACAACCGGATCTTGCATATGAATCCCCGCCGACAGTAAGGCCGGGGATCGCCAGACAGTTTAAAATACTGGTAATAAACGTAAATGCCGGCAACGGGGTCCTGCCGCAGACAGCCGCTGTCACGCCACTGCTTCAGGGTTGCGGCGGCATTTTCAGCCGGACGTGGCCCGCGCGGAATCGATAGATGGATACTGTTGCAGGAACTGTCGTAAAGATCCGCTTTCTGCTTTTCAGAGGCTACGTCAAAAAGCGGGGAGGTCAATGCACTGATATTTTTCAGCAGGTGGCGATTGTAACGCCAGGCCCGGAAAGGTTTGATTTCTGCCATTTTGCGTCTGCGGCCCCACCGGGGCGTAAAGGATTGATGCCGGCCTATCCAGCCGTCACTATTGGTCGTACCATGCCCGGAAAAGATAATCAATTTGAAAGTGTAAAGCCATTTCTTCCTACCGCACCCTCTGTAATATCAGCGTTCTTTTATCAAGATTATCAAAAAACAACCGATATAAAGTGTAATGGACCGGCAACGGGTTTGCAGGTCTCAAACACCCCCGGGGGGAGCCAGTGTCATCTGCCATGGATTCATGCGAATTATACAGCAATTTCAATAAAATATGGGTTGTTTCCAACGGTCGCTATTCAGAAATTGATCCGGACCGACTCAACGATGGCACCGCCGGCGGACCGGCCAGGCAATACCGCCTGTCGGATATTGGCCGTTATCTGCTGAACCCAAACACCATTGAGGTCAAAAAACGGCTCATCGGCTGTGAAGTCCACCACACGCTGACCGGTTTACAAAAAATCCGCAGGGCCTTACGCCGTCTGGTGCCCGGTTTTCTGCGGCAGCGGCCAAATGGCCCTTTTCCGGCACCGGAAGTAATGGTATCTCGTTTTAAACTGCGCATCCCCTCCTTGAAAGATCCCGGACTTTGGAAACATGTTACCCATATTTGCGATCAACTGCGCGTCCATGATTCCATCGGACGGCGCCTGGCCCGACTGGAACCTCGCCGGGTGTCTCAGATGGTTGGAATCTGTGAAGATATCGGCGGCAGTTATTCCTATCTAAAGCTGCAGGGCAGCATCGAAGACAAAATAAAATATCTGACCAGCAATGTCTCCAAAGACGTGGGGGTCATCCTCAGCAAGGCCTATGTCGGCGAGGGCCTGTTTGAACTCCGGGGCTATGATTTTCAGTCCTATGAGGACCGGCATTCCTGGCGGCTGGTTTCATACGACGGGGCACCCGATACCAGGATCTGCGTACTGACCGACAGCAATCAGATTGAATATCAGCTTGGCGACTCCAGTTTGATCAAACTCCTCCAGCTGCTGGAACACTCTCTTCAGGCGGATGACGGCATGAAAAATGCCTTCGGCCTGTGTATTGAAGGCCGGGCCCAGCCGATCAAGTTGTTTTTCAATAAAAAACTTGAAATCGATTATACGAAAAGCCCCCTGCCGCCTGTATACCAGCAGATATTCAATACATTGAATGTATCGGCAAACCAGAAAAACCTGGTCAAACCCCTGTTGAACTATCTGCAAATCGGCATCTCACTGAATTATGTTCTGTTTGACGACGAACAGGGTGAGCAGATGTTTACCCATATCACAGTGCTGCATGACATACGGGCGCTGGAACCTTTGGGCAAAAACCTGCCCGAGGTGTATGCTCAAATGCGCAAACGCACCTTTGACTCGGAGGCCGGAAGATTTTATCTGCTGGACTCCATCAACGGATATAGCAATGCCTAGTGATTATAAGCAAAACGACCATCGTTGGATTCAGGAGCTGCTGGCCTATCCCGCCCACCTGGACAAACGTCTCGGCAGCTTTGCCGACACGTCGCAAATCAGTCTGCCCACAGATCCCATTAACCGGGTTATTTTCCAGGACCGTGCCAAAAAAGCCATTCGAAAAATCGCCCAGAACAAGGGCCACATCCTCATGGTGGGCCGTCCCGGTACCGGCAAATCCATGCTGGCAAACATGTTCAACAAGGTTCTGGAAAAATCCCTTGGTGATTATCTGCGGCCCCGGGATTGCATCGTCGCCTATCCGGGCAAGGACCGCAACCACATCCGCATTGCCTATGAAAACCCGGCCAGAATGGACAAGGTCCTTGGCGAGTTGAATGCGGCCATCGAAAGTGCGCGCAACAGCATGGATGAATTCAGCCTCGCCGACCAGATCCAGGCAGTGCGCCGGGTCCGGATCGGCCTGATTCTGATCACCTGTATCGCGGCAGCGGCGGGCGTTTTCTTTCCGCCTGCGTTTATCGCCGCCGGGCTGGCCGGCATGGGGTCCATCTTCATGTATATTCAGGAAAACAGCCACCGGGCCCAGGAAAAAATTCAAAGAGAAACGATTGCCGGCACCCGAAACGATGTCAAATACCTGGAGGATCAGGTGCCCGAGATTTTATATGACCCCCGGCAGGACCGGGATCTGATGGCCCGGGTGTCCGAACCCAGCGCCAGAAACATGAAAGGCGGATTCCGACATGACCCCTACCAATCGGGCAATTTGCAAACCCCCTCGCACAAACGCGCCTACCTGGGGGCCCACGCCAAATCCCCCATCATTTATATTGATGAGTTGAAGACCCTGGTCAAAGTCGGCTACATGGCGGATCTGCTGGAAATCATGCAAAACAAGCGCTATATCCTCGAAGGCGGCAAGAGCACGGGCAGCGGTGCGGCCGACCGTTCCGAAGACAACCTGAAAGCCGACAACATCATCGTGGCCTGCTGCAACCACGACACCCTGGCCTACCTCCAGCAGGAAGGCGACGGGGCTTTTCTCAGCCGCATTGAAGACAAGGGCGAAATCATCCAGATGGAAAGCGCGGTGCCCGAAACCCGGCAAAACGTGCGGCAGATCGCCCAGTATGTCAAACAGGAGATCAACAACCTGGCCCAAGAATTCGAGGAAGCCTGGGGAGAGGTTATCGCCAAGGAAGGTCACGAAAGTGTACGCAAAAGAAGCGAACACATTTACGGCCGCAGTCTGCCCGAGGATTTCAAGCTGACCGTGCGCGAGTTTTCCAAAAATGCAGTTCTGGAAATCGTCAAGGAGCTGCGCTGCCGCTCATCGGATGGAAAATTGAGCGGTATTTTGCGGCCCATCAACGGGATTATCAAAACGGCCGAATTTGAGGCCATGTTCGAAAACGCGCCGCTGGTACAACCCCAGCACGTACGCCGGGCGCTGGAAGAACACCTGAGCCTGGAAGGCAGTATTTCCCGGGAAATCGCGAAGCACAAAAAATATCTCAAAAAATATATCAGCTCCATGACCGACTCCATCGGGTATGTGGTCGGACTGGCTGTAATTCAATCGGCATCCAGCGGGCAGATGCACGGCCAGCCCCTGCCGATCCACGGCCAGATCAACGTCGGCAATGCCGACAAAGTGGTGGCTCCCGGAAAGATCGGCGATATTGCCAAAGCTGCCGCGCAAAATGTCCGGGCATCCATTAAAAAGGTGCTCAACAATATCGGCGCTCCCTACGTGGGTTACGAGATGTACATCGACTACATCCAGGCCCACGGCGGTGTGGAGGGCGACAGCGCCTCAGTGGCCATGGACATCGCCCTGGTATCGGATTTCATCCGGCAACCCGTGAATCAGCGCTACGGGGTAACCGGTTCGCTGACCGGTGATATTATCCTGGCCGTGGGCGGGGTGACTGAAAAAATCCGCTCCATCATGGATCCGGTTCTGGGGATGGAAGGCGCCTGCATTCCGTGGCTGAACAAGTACGATGTGGAACCACTGCTGATCAACTGCCGCAGTGAATATATCCAGCAGGATAACATTCCCGGTATCCGCATCCACCGCCGGACGGACGGGAAAAATCCCTTTGACATCTATTTTTGCAAGACCAAGTACAATGCCTACCGGATCTTAATGGGACTGGGGAAAAAAGAACTGGAACGCCGCATGGTCGAACGCAGCCGCCGGGACCTTCAATTTATGCAGCATTACCGGGAACCCGTCGTGGAAGTGCCCACAGCCGCTTGCCCCATGTCAGCCGTCTGCAATGCTTCAATGCCAAAAACGCAAAAATAAGAACTCTGCCTGCCGTGCGCAAGCGTTAATTGTCCTTGCAACCGGACAAAGGCTGTCCCACCGAATTCAGAGCGTCGGCGAATCCTGAAAAGCAGCCGCGGCCTTGATGAAAAAAATCCTCCGGATCTAGTCGTTGGAAAAAACGGTGACCATCAGTCAAAATGATTGTACAGTTCCTCGTAAACCACGTGCATGTCCATGACTCCGGTGCCTCCCCGGAACAGCACATTCAGCATGGCAGCCTCCAAAATCTGTTCTTTACTCACCCCGTTCATAACGGCGTTGCGAATATGAAAGGCAATGCATTTTTCACACCGGACACCGACAGCCAGAGCGATCAGGATTAGGTCCTTGGTTTTCCTATCAAGCGACCCATCGCGCTCCAGCACGCGACTCAACTCTTTGAACGCGCCCAATTCCTCGGGAAAATCTTCTTCCAGCTGTTTAAACAACTGACCAATTTCGATATGTCGCTGCTCACTCATATACTCGACTCCTCAATGGCATTAAAGTTTACATGCGGCCCGGTGAAAACAGGCTCAACGTCCCCGGACGACTCAACGCCCGGCTAGAGCATCAGGCGTGGGTCTTCAAGCCTGTCCTTGAGATTTTTAAGAAATTCCGCTGCCAGGGCGCCATCAATGACCCGGTGGTCGAATGTCAGACTGAGGGTGACCCGCGGCTCGGCCACCACCGCGCCATTGCGAACCCATGGCTTTTCCACGATGCGGCCCACGCCCAGGATGGCGCTTTCCGGAAAATTGCAGATGGGGGTAAACTCGTCGATGTCCCAGCTTCCCAGGTTGGTAACGGTGAAGGTTCCGGCCTGAAGTTCATCAGGAAGAAGTTTTTTCTTGGCACCCCGGGCGGCCAGATCATCCAGCTCCCCGGAAATGGTCGGCAGTGATTTGGTATCCGCATTGCGGACCTTGGGAACGATCAGGCCCTGGCCGAAATCCATGGCAACGCCGATGTGGATCTGTCGCCAGATTCGAATATGTCGACCGGCCACCACGGCATTCAGCACGGGGTAGGCCCGCAGGCAGTGGGCAACCGCCTTTATGATAATGGCATTGTATGAGACCTTTGGCTGCCCTTCTTGCAGACGGGCATTGAAAAGCGCCCGGGTTGCGCGCATGGCTTCAGCCGAAGCCTCGGTATGCACCGTCAATTGGGCCTGGCTGGAAATACTCAGTTTCATGTTTTTGAAAATGATCTTGCGAATCCCGCGGATGGGGATTTCTTCAGCCACGCTGAGCATCTCGTTTTCCTGTGCCACCAGCCCGAAATCGTATTGCGCGTCCACACGCGCCTGACCGCCGTCCTGCGCCGCCTTTTGCACATCGGCCAGCACGATCCGCCCGTCGGGTCCGCTGCCGGCAATGCCTTTTAACTCGATTCCCAGTTCCCGGCCCAGCTTGCGGGCCGCCGGTGAAGCAACAATGCGCTGCCCATCGCCCGGGGTTTTGGCCTGAGTTGGCGTCGGGGTCGGGGTCGGTGGGCGCTGTCGGGGCTTTTCGGCGGCGGGGGTCCGCTCCGGCTCAGAAATCGGTTTCGCTTCCGCTTCGGCCGGTTGTGTCTCCACCACGGCATGCTGGGCCCGCAGGGTCTCGAACTCTGCTTGGTCAGCGGCCACGTATCCGATCAATTCTCCGACTTCCACCCGTCGACCGGCCTCGACAATGGGGCACAGCACGCCGGCCTCCGGCGCCGGCATTTCCATGGACACCTTGTCGGTTTCAATAACGCAGATGATCTGCTCTCTGGCCACCGGCTGTCCGGCACCGACCAACCAGTTCACCAGCGTGGCCTCGGTCATGGTCAATCCAAGTTTGGGGATCCTGATTTCCTGAGCCATGGGCACTCCTGTCTATCGGTAGGTTACCGAACGGACCGCTTCTACCACGTCGTCTACGCTCGGCAGCACAAAATCTTCCAACGTCGGTGAAAAGGGAATGGGCACATTTTTGGCCCCGACCCGTTTTACGGGCGCATCCAGCTCATCGAACAGTTCATCCTGGATGCGGGCCGCCAGCTCGGCGCCGAAGCCGCCCGTCACACAGGCCTCATGCACGGTGACCGCGCGGTGGGTTTTGCGAATCGATGCCGCCACGGTGTCCATGTCCAGCGGTTTGAGCGTCCGCAGATCCACGACCTCCGCATCAATCTGCTTTTGCTTCAGAACTTCAACCGCTTCCAGGCACAGATAATAACCGGATCCGTAACACAACAGGCTGACATCGGACCCCTGTCTTTTAACTGCCGCCTGGCCCAGCGCAATGATGTAGTCGTCCTCTGGAACCGGCCCCTCTTTGGCAAAAAGCTTCTTGTGCTGGAAGAACATGACGGGATTGTCGTCACGGATGGCGGCCTTAATCAGTCCCTTGACGTCCCTCGGCTCACTGGGCATCACCACCTTGAGCCCCGGCATGTGCACAAACCAGGCCTCCAGGGATTGGGAATGCTGGGCCGCAGCACGCAGCCCGCCCCCGTCCGGGCACCACACCACCAGCGGCAGCTTCACCTGGCCGCCGGACATGTACCGTACCTTGGCCGCCTGGTTGCAGATTTCATCCATTCCACAGGTGATGAAATCCGAAAAATGAAAATCGACAAACGGCCGCATGCCTGTCAGGGCCGCGCCCACACCGCAGCCGGCGATACAGGTCTCCGAAATGGGCGTGTCAATAATGCGCTCCGGAAACTGTTCGGGAATGCCCTTGAACTGGCCGAAAATACCCGCATGGGAGACCAGGTCCTCCCCCAGAATAAAAATGGTCTCGTCACGGCGCATCTCTTCCTGCAAGGCCTCGGCCAACGCGGCTGAACTGGAAAGAATTCTCTCGCTCATGTGATTTCCCCTTGATAGTCAACTTGCCAATAAAAAATGACTCACGCCTTCAACATTCATGATTCCACATACACATCCGTCAACGCCTCCTCGGGCTCGGGCAGGGGGCTGTCCTGGGCAAAGGCCACCGCGGCCTTCAGTTCAGCCGCAACCTCGGCCTGGATCTGATCGGCCAGTTTGCGTGACAGGTATTTCTTTTTAAACAGCAGCCGTGAAAAACGCTCGATGGGATCCTTTTGCTCCTGCCACTTCTTGACTTCTTCGGGGGTTCGATATTTCTGGGGATCGCCCTCGAAATGCCCCTTGATGCGATAGGTCTTGTTTTCGATAAATGTCGGCCCTTCGCCCGCCCGGGCCCGAGCCACGGCCTGGGTGGTTGCCTTGCGCACGGCCATGATGTCGTTGCCGTCCACCTTTTGGCCGGGCATGTTGTAACCGGCTGCCCGGCGGTAAAGATCTTTCACCGAACAGGAATAGCTGACCGGCGTTGTCGATGCCCACTGGTTGTTTTCCACCACGAAAATGATGGGCAGCTTCCAGATGGAAGCCATGTTCATCGCCTCGTGCACCGGCCCCCGGTTGGCACCCCCATCACCGAAAAAGCATACCGCCACCTGGTCGGTTTTGCGCAGCTTGATGGACAATCCCGCACCGCTGATGATGGGCAGCCCGGCAGCCACCACACCGTTGGCCCCCAGAATGCCGATGGAAAAATCAGCAATGTGCATCGAACCGCCCTTGCCTTTGCAATAACCGGTCTGCTTGCCGAACAACTCGGCGGTCATCCGTTTCAGATCGGCCCCCTTGGCAATCATATGGCCATGGCCGCGATGGGTCGTAATCACATAGTCATCCGGCTGCAGGCAGGAACAGACCCCGACGCTGCTAGCCTCCTGCCCGATGGACAGGTGGATGAAACCCGGAATCTTGCCGGCGGCGAAGTACTCCCCGGCCATGGTCTCGAACTGGCGGACAGTGACCATTTTTCGGTAAAGTTCCATTAACGTTTTTTTATCATCTGGCATCCCAATCTCCTATCTGTGTGCGTAGCAATGGATAATAACGGCCGCCCTTTCCCACACCGACGCTCACTTTCCCGGCGGATCCTCACACCATCAGGGCGCCTCCGTTGCTGTCGATGCAGGCACCGGTAATGTTGACGGCCGCATCGGAAACCAGAAAACCGATCACCGCGGCCTGCTCTTCCGGGCTGGCCCATCGGCCGCGGGGAATCGTTGTCGCCACCGCCTCGATCTCCTCGTCGGAGGACACGTTGAGGGTCATCGGCGTCAGGGTGGCCCCGGGGCAAAAAGCATTAATCCGAAGCCCTTTAGACGACAGCTCCCTTGCCAGGTGGCGGGAAAGTCCGATCAGGGCGTGCTTGGAGGTGGTATAATGGGCGCCGCCCAGAATGCTGCATGAACGTCCGGCCAAAGACGCCACGTTGATGATCGCCCCCCGGCCCCGATCGACCATATGCGGGGCAACCGCCTGGCAGTAAAGAAAAGCGGCCCGCAAATTGACATTCATCACCAGGTCCCACTCGGCGGGTGGAATTTCAAAAAAAGCGGTCCGCCTGAGGATACCGGCGCTGTTGATCAAAAAATCAACGGCCCCGAATTGCGCAACGGTTTCAGCCACCACCTCCCGGACCGCTGTCTCCTGCGTCACGTCGCTTTCAAACACCAGCGGTGAGAAGGAATTTTTCTCCTCAATGAGCAACCGCGTTTTTTCCAGCCCGTGGCCGTCCTTGTCCACCAGCGCCACCCTGGCGTCCATGCGGGCCAGGTGCACGGCCGTTGCCCGCCCGATTCCGCTAGCCGCTCCGGTAACGATGCCAGAACGATCTTTGATTGTATATGGACTGTTCATGCTTTTGTCTTTCTGCGTTTGCTTTCCAACTACCCGCCCGGCTTCAGTCGAAAGTCGATGATTCACTGTTTAATGGATGGTTGTGCTTTATCAGCAGATGCCGTTTTGGCCATTTTCCCAACTCAGTCCATCAGCCCGCTCCCAGGGTCACCCGCGGCAGCCACAGGATAATCTCCGGAAAAACAATGCACAAAAAAACGGCGATCGCCTGCAAAATCACGAACGGGGTAACCCCGCGATAGATATCCCAGGTTTTCACCTCCGGCGGTGCGGCCCCCTTTACAAAAAAGATGGCATAGGCAAACGGGGGCGTTAAGAACGACATCTGCAAATTCAGGCAAATCAAAAGCCCGAACCAGAGCGGATTAAATCCCAGATTGGCCGCCACCGGAAGAAATATGGGAACCACCACATACAGCAATCCCTGCCAGGAGATAAAGAATCCTAAAATGAAAAGTACAAACATCATCACGAACAGGACAAACCATTTTCCGAGAGGCAGGCTCATCAACAGACTTTTGATCAGGGCGCCGCCGCCGAGGTAGAGAAAAACCGCGTTGAAGATGGAAGCCCCGATAATGATAAAAAACACCATGGCCGAGACAATCAGCGTCGTGTAAGCAGCCTCCTTGAGGTTGGCATAATTCAAATTGCGGTAAACCGCGGCAATGATCAGTGCGGCCAACGCCCCCACCCCGGAGGCTTCCGTCGGCGAGGCCACCCCGCCGATGATGGAACCCAAGACTGCGATGATCAAAAATATTGTTGGGATCATCATCAAAGCCGCCCGCCCCCACAATTTAGCTCCCTTGCGTTTGCGCTCTTCAGCCCGGATCGCAGGAGCCAGACTCGGCTTGAGCCAGGATCCCAGACCAATGTACAGCAAATACAGCACCGACAGTAAAATCCCCGGGAAAAGAGCGGCGGCAAACAGCTGGGCCACCGACAAATTGGCCATGGGTCCGTACATGACCAGCATGACGCTGGGAGGAATCAGAATCCCCAGCGATCCCCCGGCGCAAACCACGCCGGTGGCCAATCCCTTGTCATACTTGCGTTTAAGCATCGAAGGAACGGCCAACAGAGTCATGGTGGTCACCGTGGCCGCAATAACGCCGGTGCAGGAGGCAAAAACAGTGCAGGTGATGACCGTGGCAAAGGCCAGCCCCCCCCTGACCGGTCCGAACAGTTCGTACAGGCTCTGGTAAACACCTTCGGCCACCTCACTTTTTTCCAGGATCGTTCCCATGAAGACGAACAGGGGCACGGCAATGAGAATTTCGCTTTGCATGGTTCCGAAAATTTTGAGCATCGACATGGTAAAAATGGACGTCCCCTGGAAGATCAATCCAAAAACCATGGCCAGGAAAAACAGGGCAAATGCCAGATGAACTCCGCAAATCACCATAATCAGCAGCAGGGTCATCATGATGATGGCAGCAATTTGGTCCGGGCTCATTGTTGGTTCCCTTTTCTTAACTCATTGATATCGCGAATGACTTCAGCCACGCACTGCAGCGCCAGCAGGAAAAATCCGATGGGAATCAAACTTTTTCCGGGGCCGGCGGGGAAAAACCAGTTGGTTGTCGACAGCTTTTCCCCACTCAACCAGGCCTGATCGGCAAATACAATTCCGGCCCAGGTCAGCAAGATCGCCGGCAGCAGAATGACCACCAGCGTGTTGATGACGTCGTAGATCAGCTTGGCTCTTTGGGAAAGAATCCCATAGACGATATCAATGCGGATATGCCCCTTGCGCAGCAAGGTGAAGGCACCGCCCAAAAGAAACTGGGCGGAAAAAAGCATCCACAGGACATCATAGCCCCACTGGGTGGGAGAATTCAGAACATGACGCCGGAAAACCTCGTAAATGACCACCAGCATGAGCGGAATCACAAGCCACGCCGACAGCGCCCCGGTCCACTCGCTGAGTTTATCGATCAGTCTGACAATTCGCATCGTTCACCTCACATGCCCAGGATTGTCCGCCCTTTTCAGTTCTGTCGTGCGGGGCGGACAATCCCGCTATTCTCCCCTGCAAAATACCCATTGAAAACCTTTGCAGGATGTGGCCCGGATAAAGTCCGGGAGTAAATATTAATCGAACTTGGTCAAATCGTAGTAAGGTTTGTAACTTTTAATAAAGGCTTTTTGGGATTCCCACACCTTTTTAAAGTAGGGATCCTTGTTTGCCTTTTCGTTTAAGATCTCCATGGCCAGCTTGCGGGCCTTTTGCTGCTCCGCCTTGGGCAACTTGGTGGTGATGGTACCGTAAGCCTCAATCTTTTTGTTGAAAGCGATGGAACTCTGCCAGAAATCGGCGTAGCCCTGGAGGGTAGCCGCCATGGCCGCCTTTTCCACAATGGCCTTGAGATCGTCCGGCAGGACCTTCCAGGACTTGGTCTTGATGACCAGCTGGAAGATATTGTTGGACATGTGGATGGGAGGACCGAAACGGTACTTGCAGACCTCGTGCAGCCCCAGGGTGTAATCATAAGACGGATCGAGAATTTCGGTGGCATCGATCATACCGCGTTGCAGGGCCGGCAGCACCTCGCCGCCCGGCAGCAAAACCACCGAGGCACCCAGTTTTTCCCACAGCTCCATGGACAGTCCCGCAGCCCGGATTTTCAGGCCCTTGATGTCGGCCAGGGTATGAATCGGCCTTTTCGACCAGATCTCCTCGGGCGGCGTCAAGCCGAGGGGAAAAACCACCAACTCCTTGCCGTACATCTCCTGTTCAAGCTGTAAGCCACCGCCACCGTAAAGCCAGAGGATGAGATCGTTAAACTGCAAAATCCCGCCCGGCAGGGTGTAAAAAAGATCGCCGGCCGGATATTTGCCCTTTTGCCAGGCCGGGGTGTTGAGACCAAAATCGAGCAGCCCGTCGCGCACCGCGTCATAAATCTTGGTTGGCGGAACGATTTCCCCGGCATCGTGCAACGTGAGCTGCATTCTGCCGCCGCTCATCTGCTCGACGTATTTTTTCCAAAGGACAATGGTGTGTTGGCCAAGGGGTGAGGCAATGCCGAAGCAAGTTTGGCCTTTCCACCGGATTTTTTTGTTCGCCGCAAATCCCTGCCCTATGGTTAACATCAAGACAATGGTCAAAATCATACCGACAATCAGAATTGAAACACGTTTTTTTCGAACCATTTTTTTCCTCCTTTATCTTTTGAACTCGTCGAGTTTTAAACGATCCTTTTCCGAATTCAGGACCTCCCCTCTGTTCCTATTTATTAGATCACCTCCTTTTTACATTAGGGTAAACTTTGCAACTCCAGTATCCAATTTTTCTATATCCATCAAATTTTGCAGTCAAGGTAAAAGTCCGCAATTGTCAGGTTTGCGATGGATCCAAAATCACCTTGCATCCTTTTCCCGTTTTTATCAGTTCAAACGCTTTTTCAAACTCAGAAAGGGGCATTCTGTGTGAAATGATCGGGTCAAGATTGAGAAGCCCCTTATCGATCATGTTTTCCATTTGAGTCCAGGTAGAAAACATTTCCCGACCATGTATTCCAATTATTTTTGCTTCCTTAAAAATAATATCAGGCCCTAAATTCAATTCAATGGGTTCCGATGGCAAGCCAATAAGCGCAACTTCTCCTCCCTTCCTTAAATACTGAAAGCCTTGTTTGATGGCCGCTACACTCCCGGATGCATCCATAAAAACATCGACGCCCACGCCCCGGGTCATCTCCAGGGCCGCATCAACCACATCTTCTTTGGCGGGGTTCAGCGACGCGTCAGCGCCAAGTTCTTTTGACAATTGAAGTCTTTCATTGACGACATCGGTGGCAATAATATTGGCCGCTCCCATCGCTCTTGAGCAGGCAATGGCAAACAGTCCGATGGGGCCGCATCCAATGACGGCAACATTTTTCCCGGCCACCTTGACTGCCAGACTGGCCCTCAAGGCCGTGCCAAGCGGTTCAAAAACAGCACCAATTTCCGGAGGAATGGTTGTTGGGATTTTAACTGCACAGATTGCCGGTATTTTGGCATATTCTGCAAAACATCCATCCGTATGAACTCCGAATAGTTTAAGATTTCCGCATATGTGCTGTTGGCCATTGCGGCATTGATAACATTTGCCGCAGGGAATATGGGTTTCCCCCGCCACGTAATCACCAGGGGTGAGGTTCACAACAGCATTCCCTACCGCTGCAATCTCCCCTGAAAACTCATGGCCCATTATTTGAGGTGGGTGAATGCCTGCGTTCTGTGCCCATGGACTCCACTCATAAATATGCAAATCCGTTCCGCAAAGGGCTGTCGCCTTGACCTTGACAAGAACATCTTCCGATCCTAATTCAGGTGTTTTCACCTCTTCAAGCTTAGCGCCTACACGTCTCTCCTGTTTTACGACAGCAATCATTTTCTTTATCCCTTTTTTAATCGAGCGTTAGGCATCCCTCAAGATCACTCATTTTTAACGTTACTTATCTGCCATATCTGATGCTAAAAATCGCGCTCTATCTATTATTTTTCAATGCCTTTGAGAGACCATGGCCGGAAAAAAGACAGGTCCCTGTCTGCTACCGGAATAAGCATTGTGTTGACGATATACGTATACGTATTATGTGTCAAGATTTTTTTATTGTATTTTTTTCTTGAAATTTGGCTTAAATGCCTATATATTGCCTTAAAATAGCTGTTTTATAGCGACAATATCAATAAAATTAAATTAATGGAAAAAAATACGTATAAAAATATCCCGGCTATTAGCACCAAAGAACCCTTGCCGGATAAAGTTTACAATGTCCTGAAAAAGTCCATCCTGGAGGGACATTTTTCCCCGGGGGAATCTTTACCTGAAGATCTGTTGACTGAGGCCACTGGCGCCAGCAGAACCCCGGTCCGGGCTGCGCTCATACGGCTCCAGGCTGATGGCCTTGTGCAGGTTGAACCGCGCAAGTGCGCCCGCGTAGTGGCCCTGAACAGAGATGAAATGGTCGATTTATGTGAAGCCCGTATGATTTTTGAAACGGCATTCTTTGAAAGAGCAGTTAAAAAAATCCCCAGAAGCGTATTCAAAAAATACCGTCAAAGACTTCAGCAGGCCGCCGATCCAATGTTAGCCTCTGAGGATGATTCCAAGCAGTTGCAGGATAACCTCACCAAATATCGAGAGATTGATTTTGAATTTCATGTCCATTTGGTCGCTGCGTCAGGCAACAAGTTGTGGATGGAACTGCACAGCTCCATTCTTGACCTATTCAGAATATACTCCCTCGTCGTGCAAAAGCAATTCCCTAGCTTTTATCCTACTGCCCACAATCAACACATGGAAATTTTAGACTCAATTCTGAGCGAAGATTTTGCTGAAGCGAAATGGCTCTTACGAAAACACCTTCAAAATTTTATTTTTAAAATGTCGAATTTGTATGCAAAAACATAGGAGTACTCATCATGGCCAAGAAAAAAAGCGTTCTCGATTTTTATGAAATGAAGAAAAAAGGCGAAAAAATCACCTTTTTAACGGCCTATGATTTTCCCACCGCCCAGTTTGCCGAAGCCGCCGGGCTGGACATGCTGCTGGTGGGCGATTCGCTGGGCATGTGCGTTTACGGATACAGCGGCACGGTGCCGGTGGTCATGGACCAGATGATTTTTCATGCCGACGCGGTGCGCCGCGGCGCACCGAACACCTTTGTCATTGGTGACATGCCCTTTATGAGCTACCAGTCGTCCCTGGAAAAAGCCGTTGAAAACGCGGGCCGCTTTCTAAAGGAAGCCGAATGCGACGCCATCAAGCTGGAAGGCGGGGTGCGCATCGCCCCCCAGATCAAGGCTATCGTGGAAGCCGGCATCGTGGTCATGGGCCACATCGGGCTCACCCCCCAGTCCTCGGGCCAGCTCGGCGGCCACAAGGCCCAGGGCCGCACGGCAAAAACCGCACGGCTGGTAGTGCAAGACGCCCTGGCGGTGCAACAGGCCGGCGCCCAGATGATCCTGCTGGAAGCCATCCCGCCCGAGGTGGGCAAATACATCACCGAAACCCTGGACATCCCGGTGCTGTCCATCGGCGCCGGGCCCCACTGCGACGGCCAGCTGCTGATCGTCTCGGATGCCATCGGGCAGTTTCAAGCGTTTACGCCCAAGTTCGTCAAAAAATACGCCAACGTCGCCGAGACGGTGACCGGCGCCATGAAAGACTATGTTGCCGAGGTGCGGACCGGCGAATTTCCCAAGGCCGAGCACTGCTACAACATGATCGCCGGTGAAGAGGAAAAATTTTTAAAGCTGATAAAAAAATAGCGGCGATGCAAGGATTTTTTTTACCCTACAGTTCACTGCCAATCTTATTTTGGCAATGAATGGGAGGTGCTTATGAGTAGCATCCGAATCCAGACGGTGGTTTCACAGGCAGGCAGAAAGATTGTCGGACGACTGCTTCCCGGCTCGGATCTTATCAAAGGAATCGAAGAGATATGCCGCCATCATGATGTTTCGGGCGCGAGCATATTATCGGTTATCGGCAGTCTCAAAAAAGCGACCATCGTCTACGCGATTACCGATGACACCCGCAAAATCGGCATCCGTTACAGTGATCCGGCACGCATTGAAGGCCCGCTGGAATTGCTGGCCTGCCAGGGGATGATCGGACAAACCGAAGATGGGCAGTTGATTACTCACCTGCACGGGCTGATCAGCGACCCGCAAATGACCGTCTACGGCGGACATTTTATCGAAGATGGCAACCCTGTCCTGGCCACGGCGGAAATCCTTCTCCAGGAATGCCGGGATGTCCAGTTGATTAAAAAGCAGGATGCGGAAACGGGGTTTCCCCTGTTCACATTTCATCCGGATGGCGGACACGGATCCTGATCCGCACTACCCCTTCACAATCCGGCTGCCGCCATTCAGCGATTCGGGCCCACCTGCCGTGCACCCCCTAAGCGCTGCACGATGTAACCGTCCATGATGAGATGCACGATATGATGCAGCACGCAGACCAGTAGAGCAACTGGATACTGGGGGAAAAGGGACACCTGCAAGATGATGGACAGCGGAAGTGTTTTTTGTCCGCCCATGAACAGGATGCTTTCCCGCCGTCCCTTTTCGCGCCCGGACAATCGAATCAGCAACCAGCCTGAAATCAGCAAAAGTCCATGGTAGAAAAACACCATGGCAAGAATCAGCCCCACCGTCAGTCCGCTGTCGATCAACATGCCGCGCGTCTGGGAAAATGCAAGCCAGACAATGAAAAGAATCAACCATTGGTTAATCGTGTTGATTTTATGACCGATCCGCGCGTAAATGGAGGCAAAAAAATACTTTAAAAGCATGCCGACGGCCAGCGGGACGATGACCAGGGCAGCGATTTTGAGCATGATCGCCGCCTTGTCGATGGTCACCGCTGCGGACTGGCCGATGAAAATCAATAAAAGCGAAAAGGCGTAAGGAATGGTAAAAACGGAGACGCTGTTGGCCGCAACCGTGGTGACCAAGGCATGGGCCGCATTGCCGCCGGCCGCTGCCGTCATGACGACACCGCTGCTCAAAGTAGGGGGCATAACGGCCACCAGGAACAACCCGATGACGATGCCGGTGTCCATGGGAATCAAACTGAACACCGCCGCCAGCAAAGGCGCCACAATAAAAATGTTCACGGCGGTAAACAGCAGGCCCCCGACATCACCCAAGCCGCTGCTCAGCTGTTTCGGGCTGAGCGCCAGGCCCGATAAAAGAAAAATGACGACGATATTCAGCTCGGGCGCACGGTGCTGCTTGAGCCACAGTCCTGCACCGGCCAGGATGCCCGTACCATCTGCCAGGGTGAGCAGGCATACCGCAGACAGGGCGCATAGAAACCAGTATTTTCGGATCCATTTCAGCATCTTTTTCTGATCCCTGCATAACACAAACAGAGCAACTCCATCAACCACGCCCCCCTCCCATTGACAATCTGATTGCATTTCGTTAACCTCAACGTTGCATAAACAACATGGCAAACAATATCTAACGGTCAGCTGGAATAACATATATCATCCGAAGGGCACCATCTTGAGGATATCCCAGTGGGTGAATTCAAAGGATAGTTTCTTTTTATGCCATGTTGTTTACCCTCCGACTTTTGCAACATTTAGATTGGCTGAATTGCCGGACCATACCCTGTGAGAAATGAGGCTCTCATGAAACGCATACCTGCTCTTTTCCAGGCGGCATTGATTTTGGCCATCATGATAACAACTGCAATTTACTGCCAGGCGTCCCAGCCGGCACCCGCAAAAAAAACCATTGCCGTGGCCGAGCTGATGCAGGAGACCAACTCATTTTCACCGGTTTTGACCACTCGCAGGGATTTTGAAGCTGCGGGGCTGATTTCCGGCAATGATATTATTGCCTATTGCCGAACAAAAGAAAAAAAGGGGCAGATCGCTGGATTTCTGAAAGCCGTCGATAAGTTCGGCCGGCAGCAGATCCGGGTGGTACCGATCCTCAAAGCCCGGTCCATGTCCGGCGGTCCTGTAAAACGAGAAGTTTACGAGGAATTTAAAAAAACGATCGTCGCCGGCCTGAAAAGTGCCGGCAAGGTGGACGGGGTTTATCTTTCCCTGCACGGCGCCATGGGGGTGGAAGGCATGCGTGACCCTGAGGGTGACCTTTTAAGTGCGGTCAGAGCCGTCACCGGAGATCAAATTCCCATCGGGGTGACCCACGACCTGCATGCCAACCTGACTCGCAAGCGAATGAAACTAATGACGTTTCTCGTCGGCTACCACACCAATCCCCACCGGGATTTTTTCGATGTCGGCTGCAAGGCCGGTGAAATTCTGATCAAAACCCTCCAGGGAAAAATCAAACCGGTCATGGCCTACAACAAAATGCGGCTTTTAAAGGGCGGCGGGATGAACATTGATTTTTTGTCTCCCATGCGGCCGATTTTCAGGTGGATGAAAAAACAGGAAAAAGCCGACAACGTCCTCTGGCTGTCCAATTTCATGGTCCACATCTGGCTGGATGATCCGGAGCTGGGCTGGAGCACGGTGGCCGTAACGGACAATGGCCCCCGGCTGGCGCAAAAACTGGCCGATGAACTGGCCAAACGTGACTGGGCGGTGCGCGCTGCCAAGCATCCCGCGGGTCACAGTCCGGCAGAAGCCATCGCGATTGCCAGAAGCAAGTGGCTGCGCCGCAAATTCGGCACGGTGGTTTTCTGCGATGTTTCAGACGCCGTAGGTGCCGGCGCCCCGGGGGAAAGCACCTGGATATTAAAAGCCCTGCTGGAACAAGCGCCGGATTTAACCTCTTATTTGACCATCCGCGACGCCCGGGCGGCAATGCTGGCATTTAACCATCAATTGGGTGAACAGTTGACGCTGACTGTCGGCGGCAAACTGGATCATGTCTACAACCGACCCCTGGTATACACCGGTCAGCTCATTTACAAAGGCATCGCGCCCCAGGGGAAAACCGTGATTTTGAAACACCAGGGCATCCATTTGATTTTAAGTGAACTGGCGGATTCTCTTTACAGTCCCGGCTATTTCAAGAACCTGGGCCTGAGCCTCTGGAAAGCGGACATCGTGGTGGTAAAAAACCTGTTTCCGTTTCGCTACCGCTACCTGCTCTACAACCGCAAAACAGTGAATGTAATGACGCCCGGGGTCACCAACGTGGATGTCTTCGCGCTGAAGTACACCCGCATCCCCCGGCCCATCTATCCGCTGGATCCCATTGACACCTGGAGGGCACCCTGACAAAGCGATTTTACGGTGCCTGCACGAACAGCCCCTGGTCTTCTTCGAGCCCGTAAAGTTTTTCAATCATAAACTCGACGTATTTTTCGCACTTGTCCTTCCAGATGCCCGATTCGAGAAACTTCTGGTATTCACCGGGTTTGGAAAAATCCATACCGATGAGTGCCTGGCAGTTGATATCACCAAATTTCTGTTTAAACTCGGTGACAATCTGCGCCGAGAACATGCGGACGGCATGCCGAGCCTGCTTGGCCTGCGCTTTATCGCTCAGCGGGCAGCGGTGCCGCAGTCCCAGGCAGATGGCCGAGGCCGATACCACCCCGCAGGGAGCGTCCTGATAGCCGCCGATACCCCCTAAAAAAGGAATCCCGGTCCATAAAAAATCTTCATTTTCCAGTCCATAGGCCTCCCACATAACTTGCAGGATGGAAGGCCCTCAGTGATACCCCCGGTACATAAGTTCCAGGGCGCGTTGCCGTGCCTGTTCAGCCGTCATCTTCAGTTCCATGCTCCAACGCCTCCTATAGGATTCTTTAATGCCCAGGTACTATGCCACGCTTTTATTTTCTTGGCAATACAGCTTGACATATTTTTCGCCTTAATGATACGACAATCTTATCATCATATTTAATAAGGGGTAAATGTTTTATGGCAACAATTAAACGCAAAAAACTGGCGGATTCCGTTATAGAAGAAATCAAACGCATGATCAACAGTGGTGAATTGAAAAAGGGCGACAAGCTTCCCAATCAGCTCGAATTTGCCGCCCAACTGGGGGTTAGCCGTCCATCTTTGCGTGAGGCCCTGCATACTTTGACGCTCATCGGGGCGATCGAACAACGACCCGGATTGGGCACGGTGATCAAATCCGCAAACCCCGACTTATGGGCGGAACATCTTTCCCCACCTCTGGTGTCAGACTCCGGGGCTACCCTGGAACTGATCGAAGCGCGACGTTTTATCGAGGTGGGGGTTGCAGAGCTGGCGGTGAAAAATGCCACGAAGCAGGATGTCCAGAAAATGGGAAAACTTATTGACGAAATGACAACCGCACTGAAGCAGGACAGGCCAAAGGATTATTCAGAGCTTGACATGAAATTTCACCATCAGGTTGCCAACGCCTCTCACAATCGTTACATGCTCCATATGTTTGTGACCATTCGCGGTTTGATGGAGCAGTTTATCCGGGAAACCTTTACCGTTATACCGGGACTTCTCGAGCGGTCCCTGGAGTTTCATATCCGCATTTACGAGGATATCCAGAAAAAAAATGCGCCTAAAGCGGCAAAGGATATGAAAAATCATATTCAGGACATCGAAAAGGCACTTAAAAATTATTACAAAATAAAATAGCCTAATCCCAACCCGTAATTTTCAGCATTCGGCTTCACGGCTTTTATTGAAATGTCTGACGGTTAAACGCTTTCCTCGTAAAATAAACCTAACCAGCTATATTGTACTTGACAGCATTTTAATCTACGTATAAATTTTGATTAATAGTCAAATTATTAATCAGGAGTCTATTTATGAACAAAAGGTCAATTTCCACTGCTAATAAAAAACTCAAGGGCACCTTCATAGAGGAAGCCCGCCGAAAACAGATCCTTGAAGTGGCTCTTCATGAAATTGAAACCCAGGGGTATCAGAATACGACTGTTCAGAAAATTGCTGACAAGGCCAGTATCAGCAAGGGCGTCATCTATTATCACTTCAACACCACCGAGGAACTGCTAGCCAATATCTGGTCGGCGCTAATTGATGAATTATTTGAATACAGAAAAACACGGGTGGAATCCCGGAAAACCGCCCGGGATAAACTCAGGACTTATCTGCAAGCCAATTTTGAGTTTCTAACCCAGAACTTCAATAAATTTATCGCCCTTTTCAGATTGGGCATCGAATTCAACTCGGCTGAGACAAGTGTTACACCCTGGTCCAGGCAAACCAATGAACGCTGTTTCAAATACCTTTCCAGCATCCTTCAAGCCGGCCAGCAAAATGGTGAGTTCAGAAAGTTTCGGACCGAAATTATTGCTCCCATTATCCAGGGGGCGATTGACGGGCTGGCGATTCAATGGATTGCTTCCCGGGAATTATTTGATTTTGAATCCTCTATCCAGATGCTTGAAGAAATAATCGAAAGTTACACGAAAGGGGATTCAGAATTTTAAAACCGGAGGGTATAATGCAAAAACGGGATATAAAATGGCCAACCATTGGACACCTTTTGGAAGATGCCGCCAGCAAATACAAAGACAAAATTTTCTTGATTTATGAAGATCAAAAATTGTCGTTTCAGGAAGTCAATCGCCGGGTCGATCAGATGGCCAATGCCTTAAAGGACATGGGAATCACGAAAGACAATAAAATCAGTGTGATGTTGCCCAATGGCTTTGAATTTCCGATTGCCTGGCTGGCCATCGCCAAGCTCGGTGCCATTATGGTCCCCACAAATATCAACTACCAGGAGCACGATCTTGTCTATATCCTGACCGATTCCGAGGCATCGGCTATCGTCATACACGACGAATATGTCCCCTTGCTTGAAAAAGTGAGACCGCAGGTTCCAGGTCTTGAGTATATCATTGTTGCAGGCGAAGCATCTTCAGGCTACCCCCATTATCAATCAATCACTGATCAGGCTGCGGATAAATTCAAAATCGCAGACGTAACAGCCAATGATATGGTCAACATCCAATACACGTCAGGGACCACCGGTTTTCCCAAGGGGTGTATGCTCACCCATCGGTACTGGCTGCTGATGGGGGATGTCATTTCGAACTTTTTCCAAACAACTTCTGAGGATATCAATCTAACAGCTCAACCCTTTTACTACATGGATCCCCAGTGGAATACCCTCCTTTGCCTGATAAAAGGGATGCCCCTGGTTATCATGCACAGATTTTCGCCATCCAAATTCTGGCAAACGGTGAGGGATAACAAGGTCACTTTTTTTTATGTGCTGGGCACTATGCCGTTTTATCTCCTGAAATTGGAAGAAAATCCAGAGCTTGAACAAAACCACAATCTCAAGTTTGTGTATTGCTCCGGCATTCTGCCCCAATATCATGAAATGTTCGAAAAGCGTTGGAACGTTCCCTGGCGAGAGGCTTTTGGAATGACCGAAACAGGCGTGGACCTGGTGGTTCCCGTGGAAGATACCGCAAGCGTTGGCAGCGGTGCCATGGGAGCCCCTATCCCCACAAAAGATGCCCGGGTAGTAAACAACAAAGGAGAAGAGTTGCCCGATGGTGAAATCGGCGAACTCGTCCTCAGAGGCGAGCCCATGATGCTGGGTTATTGGAAAAAACCTGACGCCACCCAAAAATTCTTCAAAAACGGATGGGCGCATACCGGGGATCTGGTTTACAAGGATGAAAAGGGCTATTTTCACTGGACGGGACGCCTTAAGGATATGATCCGCCGCAGCGGCGAAAATATTTCTTCGGTAGAAGTGGAGGGTGTTTTAATGGAACACCCAAAAGTCAAGCTGGCGGCTGTGGTGCCTGTTCCGGATGAACTCCGGGGAGAAGAGGTAAAGGCCTATATTGTACTGCAGGAAGGGCAGACTCAGGTCACGCTTGATCCCGAAAGCATCGTCGAGTTCGCCAGGCAAAAATTGGCCTATTTCAAAGTGCCCCGCTACATCGAATATATCGACGACCTGCCCAGAACACCGTCAGAGCGGATTGAAAAGCACAAACTTATGGCGGCCAAAAAGGACCTGAGACTCGGCAGCTACGATGCCGTGGATAAAAAATGGCACTGATCCAAAAAGGAGCTCATATGATGCAGTTTGAAACCGTTATTTATAAAAAAGAAAAAAACATGGCCATCATCAGTTTCAACCGGCCAAAAGTGCTGAACGCGCAAAACAGGCAGCTTGTGCTGGATTTTTTGGCCGCATTGAAAACCGCCGAAGCAGATCCAGAAATCAGAGTCGTCATTGTAAAGGGCGAAGGCCGGGCATTTTGCTCCGGGGATGACCTGTCAGAGGCGCACTCCATTGATTCTATGGAGGATGGATTTCGGATTATCGAAACATTGCAGGATACCACCCGGGCGATCATGGGAATGCCCAAACCGGTCATCGCTGCAATTCACGGCTACGCCCTGGGTGCCGGGTGCGAATGGGCCATGAACTGTGACATCCGAATTGCGGCCGAAGGAACCAAATTCGGGTTTCCCGAAGCACGGGTAGGGGCTACCGTGACCAATGCCGGCACCAAACTGCTGCCGCTGGCGGTTGGGTTGGCCCGTGCCAAAGAGATGGTTTTTACCACCGAGTTTATCGATGCCGCCCAGGCGGAACAGTGGGGACTGATCAACCGCGTGGTTGCGGCTGAGGACCTGGAACAGGTCGTTCTCGAAATGGCCAAGAAAATCGCGCAAAATTCAGCATTGTCCATCGCGTTATCCAAAAAGGCGCTCAACCAGGGAGTCTACCTCGGCCTGGAAGAAACCCTGGCCCAGGAAACCCGGGATATCGCCCTTGTTTTTCAAAGCCTCGAAGCGGCCCATCGGGCCAAAACTGTTCTGGCCGCAACAAAAAAGCCAACAGGCAAGGAGAAATAAAATGATCATCGATTTTCGGATGGTCCCCCCCATCAGTATGTATATGGACCCGGAACAAGCCATGCAAACCCTTCCAAACAGCTATTTGCGCGGATATATGGGAAAATATGAAGAGGTCGAAATGCTCACCCAACTGACCGTCGACCACCTCATCGCCGGTATGCAAAAAGGAGGCGTCGAAAAAGCGGTCATGCAGGCAGAATGGGCCATCGGCGATTATCGCAAACTAAATGATGCTGTTTACGATATCGTTCAAGCGCACCCGGACAGATTTGCGGCCGGTTATTTATGCGTCAATCCCCTTGAAGACGATGATATGGCCGAAATGGTTGAAAAAGAAGTCAAGCAAAGAGGATTTAAGGGGGTCAACATCCAACCCTGGGCTTACCGGGTAAAATGCAATGACAAACGCTTTTATCCTGTTTACCAGAAATGTCTGGATTTAGATATACCGGTTACCATTCATTGTTCTGTTAATTTTACAGTCAACAGAACCATTGATTACGGCCGGCCCCTCTATCTTGATGAAGTTGCATGCGATTTTCCCGAACTGGTCATCGTCGCCAACCATGGGGGATGGCCCTGGGTGACCGAAATGGTCGCAGTGGCCTGGAAACACCCCAATGTCTATATCGAGATCGGGGCGGTGGCCCCTAAATACATCGGCACGCCTGGGACTGGATGGGATCCCCTCATGGTGTATGGTAATTCCCTGCTTCAGGACCGCGTTCTTTTTGCCACCGATAACATGCTGCCTCACCAAAGATGCGTTGAAGAACTCAAGGCCCTGCCTTTGAAGCAAACCGTGAAAAAAAAATGGCTCGGATTGAATGCCGCCAAACTGCTGGGGATTCAAAATGACTGACGCCTTTGTTATCAACTTGAAGCACGATGCCTTTGAAGTTGCTTATAGTCTTACAATAACAACAAGACCAATAAATCGCTGACAAATTTTTCCTCCCGCCGGAAAGGCTAGCCGGGAAAGGTATTTTTTTCTTGACATGCACATATCATTTGATAATAAGATTGTCATATCAACTGATTTACTTGTTGCATGTCCAATTGCCATGCAACTGTTGGTTTATACATAAAAACCAGTGTGTTAAAAAATATTAACGGCGGGAAAATTGATATGAAAAAATTGACTGCGGTTGTGACCGGAGGCACCCGGGGAATTGGTTTTGCCATCGCCGAGGCACTGATAAAAAGGGGGGCATCCGTGGCCCTGACCTATAAAAGCAACGCCCGGGCAGCGCAAAAAGCCAAAGTGTATTTGACTGGTATTGCAAAGGCCGATCAATCCATTCTCTTACTCAAGGGAGATGCCGGTGATGCAAAAAGCGTCGCCGGGCACTACCGGGCGGTTCACGAGCAACTGGGGCCGGTCAATGTCCTCGTCAACAACGCCGGGATCATGCCCACAAGATCTTTCGATGAAATTACAATTGAAGACTGGAGTGAAACCATTCGCATCAATTTGAGCGGCGCATTTTACTGGAGCCGCCAGGTGGTGCCGGATATGAAGGCCATGCAATTCGGCTGCATTGTAAACATTGCATCCATTGCCGCCCGTGGCGGGGGGGTTGTCGGTCCCCACTATGCAGCTTCCAAAGCGGGGATGGTGGGCATGACCCGTTATGCAGCCAGAGAGCTGGGACCGCACGGCATAACGGTCAATGCCATTGCCCCGGCCTTCATCGAAGATGCCGGAATATTTCTGGATTGGCCAGAGGATAAAAAACAAACTTTAAAAAAGAAGATTGTCGTGCCCCGTCTCGGCAATGCCAGTGATGTCGCGCGGGCGTTCGAATACTTAATCGATTCACCGTTTGTCACGGGGGTGACGCTGGATGTCAATGGAGGGGCATTTATGATCTAAAAAGAGGAGAAAACCATGTCAAGCTCGAAAGTAGAAAAAATTAAACAGGACATCTGGCAGCGCTACCTGGCAAGAACCAGAAAATCCGAAGAACTCACCAAAAAAATGCAAAAATACCTGCCCGGCGGTGATACGCGATCAATCGCTTTTTACACGCCCTATCCTTTTTTCGCTGTCGAGGGAAAGGGCTGCCGTCTCTATGATGCCGACAACAATGAATACCTTGACTTTGTCAACAACATGACATCGCTCATCCACGGCCACGCCCACCCTCATGTAATGGAAGCCATTCGCCAACAAACCGACAAAGGCATCACCCATGGCGTCCCGGTTGAAGCCCAGTACAAACTTGCCGAACTGATCTGCAAGCGGGTGCCGTCCATCGAATCCATCCGTTTCGGCAACAGCGGATCGGAGGCCACCATGTTCTGCATGCGGGCCGCCCGGGCTTTTACCGGAAAACAGGGTTTTCTGAAAATCGACGGCGGCTACCATGGCAGCCACGATTTTGTGCAGGTCAACACCATGCCGGATTTGAACTCAGATGATCTCCCGCAAGCCAAGGCGACCAAAGGGGTGCCGGTTTGCATCGAAAAGGATATTTTTCTGGCACCGTTTAACGATCTGAACACGGCCGAACGGGTCCTGAAGGATAACAAGGATAAAATTGCGGCCATCATTATGGAGCCGATGCT
>JAOZPY010000530.1 GCA_029932495.1 Desulfobacterales bacterium | reverse complement strand
GTCTTGTAGTCCTTTTCCCGCAGGATATCCTCGATTTCATACTGCATTTCCAGCAACCTGTCCAGGTTTCTACGGGCTCGCTCCAGGATGGTCTCCCAGCTGCGGTTCTCGAGCACGGCCAGCTTTTTTTTCAGCAGGCTCAACGAAGCGGACAGGATGGACAGCGGCGTTTTCAACTCGTGGGAAAGGTGATGAATGACGCGGTCTTTGGCCCGGTTCAGACTCTGGACTTCCTGATAGGAGCGCTGCAGCGCTTCATTGATGCTGGCATTTTCAATTGGCAGAGCCACGTAATTGGCAATGGCGGTCAACAATTCGACGTCGGGCTGGTCAAATTGCCCTTCTTTCTTGTTCACCGCACAAAGCACCCCGATGATGCGCTGCTGCGTCTGCAAGGGGACATCCAGCATGTTGCGGGTGAGATACCGGGCCTGCTCATCGACCTGCTGAAAAAAGTGGGGATCGGTGGAAGTATCCAGTACAATCAACGGTTTTGCAGTTTTGTAAACATGACCGGCAACGCCCTTGTCAGCCGGGAACCGGATCTCCTTCATTTTTTCCCCGGTTTTGTCGTCGTCATAAACGGATTCCCGGAAAAAAAATTCCTGTTTTTCCTCATCCAGCAAAATTACGGAGGCCCCTTCAACGCCCATCAAGTCCCGGACCTCCCGGGTGATAAACGCCAGGCGTTCATCCAGCCCCCGGTAGCGGTGCAGGGCCTTGGAAATGCGAAAAAGGGCCTGGTTGATGCGGGCCGTACGCTTTTCCCGGGTCACATCCCGCAGGGTGATCACTTGGCCGGCCGGGTGGTTATCCTCATCGTAAAATATGGCGCCGTCAATGATGATGTCCAGCAGGCGACCGTCTTTGGTCAGCCGCTTGGTTTCGAATCCGTGAATCAGCTTCTGTTTGAACAGCCGCTCAATGCCCAATCGGGTTTGTTCTTTCAACTCTTCGGGGACAAAGGGGATAATTTTGCCCTCCATTTCCTGCAAGGTCCAACCAAAAACTTTTTCAAAGGCTGGATTCAGATAGGAAACGGTACTGTCCATGTTGAACACAAACACCGGGTCAGGCAAAAAGTTTAAAAATGCCCGATAGCGTTTTTCTGCCAGGCGGCTGGCCCGGGAAAGCTCCAACGCACAGGTTTCTGATTCCTTCAGCGCCTGCTCGGCCAGAACCCGGCTGGTCACATCCCGGGCGATACCCCGGAAACCGGTTTTCTGCCCGTTGTCATCAATAATCAGGTTGGCCGAAATCTCCAGGTGCCGCTTTTGACCATCTTTGCGCGCAATTTCCCATTTTATATCGATGACGCCCCGGCCGGTTCGATAAATGCGGTTAAATGCTTCAAAGGCAATCCTGGCATTTTCAGCATCCATGAATTCCCTGAAATTGCGGCCCTGGATCTCACGCCGGTCATAACCAAAAATACGGCAAAGCGCATCGTTGAAAAACCTGAAATTCCCCTGCAGATCCACCTCGTAAAAACCGTCGGCAACCTCCTCAATGAGCACACGATAGCGATCCTGCTGGATCCGGTCAGCCTGGTTTTTCGGTTTTGGCTCTTTCTTAAAGGATTTCATCAATGACCCGGCTGTCAGCTTTCAGTTTCCAGCATGCCGAAACTTTCGGCATCCAGTAAATTGATGCCGTTGGCCTGCATGATTTCAATGGCCCTGTCATTATCGCTGAAACGGAAAATCATCACCGCTCCGCCCTGGGAAAAACGCGTGAAGGCATACATGAAAACGACATAAATATTGGCGCCTGTCAGAGGCTGCAAAACTTTGGCCAGACTGCCGGGTTGGTCCTCGATTTCGGCGGCCACCACTTCATTGACAAACGCGGGGATTTGCATCTTCATCAGGATCTGACGGGCGCGGGAGACATCAGATACCAGCAGCCGCAGCTGACCAAAAGCCCCGGTATCAACCAGGTTCAATGCGCGCAGGTTAATGCCGGCATCACCCAAGGCGTCGGTGACTTCGAGAAGCCGCCCCGGGGAGTTTTCAATGGATACGACGATCTGTTTTAATTTCATCAGGCCCTCCGCTGTAAACTGGGTAAATCGAAATGGTTAAAATTGAATTTGTCTGCCGTGACCGGCGTCTGAAGTCTAAAAACAATAACCGGATGGTGTCAAGAAGGAAAATAAACTGCGCGGTGAGTCCGCACGGTAAAAAGTCAATCGGAATCCTGGTTCAGCGGCCAGAGTCCCTTTTCCTCCAGAACCGATTGTAATGTTTTCAAAGCGGAATTGGTGGCCGGCACGCCGCCATAAATGGCGGTTTGAAAAATCACCTCTGCAATTTCGGCTGGCGTGCAGCCCACATTCAGGGCTGCCTGAATGTGCAGCCGCAGTTCCTCGAGTCGGGACAGCACGGTCAGCGCAGCCACGGTAATCAGCTGCCGTGTGGGATGGGATATTTTTTCCCGGGCATACACCTGCCCGGTGATAAACAGGCTCAGATCCCGGGCAAAATCTTTGTCGAAGGCCCGCCACAGGTCATAGGGCCGGTCATCTTTAACATCTTTGAAATACAGTTGAGCGGTTTTTTTGGTTTTCTCGACAATGTCGGGGTCCACAGTTGCCTCCTCCTCTCAAAGCACTCAGCCCCACCACGGCGGTGAGGCTGAGCCTATATACGTTTAGAGTAATTATTCCGGCCAATTCACACAATCGAGTATTTCGGTCCCCCGCCCCCTTCCGGGCACGTCCAGATGATATTATTATAAGGATCCTTGATTTCGCAAGTTTTGCAGTGTAGGCAGTTGGACGGATTGAGCTTCAGGCGTCGGCCGCCGCCCTGCTCTTCTTCCA
>JAOZPY010000059.1 GCA_029932495.1 Desulfobacterales bacterium | reverse complement strand
CCATGGCACATTACCGCTACGGGCTGATCCTGGCCAGGGAAGGAAGACGGCAGGAAGCCATTGAGCAGCTGCGAATCACTCTGACCCGCAAAGCCTTTGATCCGTATGTGTTAAAGGATCTCGGGCGCATTTATTTTTTAGACGGCCAGTACCAGAATGCGTTGAAAACCCTGGAAAATGCACAAGCCATGATTCCAGAGGACCCTGAATGCCTTTTTTACCTGGGCCGCACTCGCCTGGAACTTGAGGATTTCCAGGGAGCCTCGGTACTGTTGTCCAAGGTTACCCAGCAGTTTCCCGGGTTTGCCCCGGCGTATTATTTTCTTGGACAGAGTTTGGGCAAAATGGGCAGCCTGGGCGATGCCCATTATTATTTGGGACTGTTCTATATGAAAAAAAGAGATATTAAAACCGCCCGGGTACAGCTGGAGCAGGCTTTGAAGTACAGCCTGGACGGCGATAAACGCCAGGATGCTGAAAAAATGCTGGCCGGAATCAAAGGGGAAAAACGCAAGGACAATGGCGGGTAACAGCTGAGATTGCAGCTGGTGGCTTTAGCTGCGGTCAAAATGGGAAAACTGCATGGTAAACGTTCCGCGTCCCTGGGTGGCCGATCTCAGGGACGTCGAGTAGCCGAACATGCGCGACAGGGCAACGGTGGCTTTGATTACCTGGGAGCCTTTTTTATGATCGATGGATTCGATCTTGCCGCCGCGTGCGTTCAGGTCTCCAATCACCTCTCCCGTAAATGTTTCCGGTACGAACACTTCCACGTCCATGATGGGTTCTAGCAGAAAGGGGCCGGCTTTTGACAGGGCTTCCTTGCAGGCCATGGAGGCACTGACAGTGTAAGCCAGCTCGGTGCTCACCGAGTCTTTGTGAAGGGCATCGGTCAGCCTGATTTCAACATCGACTACCGGGTATCCCATCAACGGGCCGCTTTCCAGTGATTCCACGGCTCCCTTGTGGGCGGCATGCAGGAATGCCTGGGGGAAATTGTCGGGTGAAATTTCGGCCTGGTAACGGTTCCCCGTTCCCCGGGGCAGCGGTGCCAAAGACAGCGTGACCTGTCCGTAGTGACGCTGGCCTGCAATTTCCTTGTCAAACACGGCTGTTGCCTGTGCCGGCTCAGCCACGGTTTCCCGGTAAACCACCTGGGGCTTGCCCACATTGACATTGGTCTTAAACTCTCGTTGCATGCGACTGGTGATGATTTCCAGGTGAAGTTCTCCCATACCCGAAAGGATCGTCTGCCCGGTATCTTCATCCTTGCGGACCCTCAACGTTGGGTCCTCGGTCATGAATTTTGCCAGGACCATGTCCATTTTTTCCTGGTCCGCATGGGTTTTGGGCTCCACGGCTACCGAGATCACGGGCTCATAACTTTCTATTCTCTCAAGTAAAACAGGGTGTTGGGCGGTGCACAGCGTCTCGCCGGTGGAAGAATCTTTCAAGCCGACGACACCGACAATGCTGCCGGCACCCACCGCGTCCACGCGTTCACGCTTGTTGGCATGCATGCGCAGGATGCGGGCCAGTTTTTCTTTTTTGTCCAGCAGCGGGTTGTAGATTTCATCCCCGGCTTTCATGATTCCGCTGTAGACCCGCACATAGGAGAGTTTGCGGCCGTCTATCATGGATACCTTAAAAATCAGGGCTGCCAGCGGTGCGGAATCCGTGGGCTTGCATTCAATGATTTGGCCGGTTTTTGGATGGGTGCCCCTGATGGGCGGGATGTCCACGGGGCTTGGAAGCATCCCGGCGATGGCATCTAACAGGGGCTGAATGCCCTTGTTGCGAAGAGCGGAGCCACACAGCACCGGTACCAGCTCCAGATCGATGGTGGCTTTGCGGATGGCCGCCTGGATTTTTTCCGAATCGATGGGCAGCTCCGACAGATAGGCTTCCATGATTTCGTCATCGTACTCGGCAGCGGCTTCGACAATTTTTTCGCGGTACGCTTCGGCCTGTTCCCGGTACGTTTCGGCAATCTCGGTAACATGAAAAGTGGCACCCAGGGTATCTTCATCCCAATGGATCTGCCGCATGTGAAGCAGGTCGATAACAGCGCTAAAATCCTCACCCTCCCCAACCGGCAGCTGCATGATGAGTGTATTGGCATTGAGCCGGTCTTTCATCATTTTGACGGTGCCTAAAAAGTCAGCTCCAATGCGGTCCATCTTGTTAATAAAGGCAATTTTGGGCACACCATACTTGTCGGCCTGACGCCATACTGTTTCAGATTGCGGCTCCACGCCCTCCACCGCGCTGAAGACGCCGACGACCCCGTCGAGTACCCGCAGGCTGCGTTCCACCTCAATGGTGAAATCCACGTGCCCCGGAGTGTCAATAATGTGGATCTCGGTATTTTCCCAGCGGCAGGTGGTAACCGCCGAGGTGATCGTAATGCCCCGTTCCTGCTCATCGGGCATCCAGTCCATGACGGCCTCACCATCATGCACTTCACCGATTTTATGCGAGCGGCCGGTGTAGTATAGGATACGCTCTGTGACCGTGGTCTTGCCCGCATCGATATGGGCAATGATACCAATGTTTCTGATATGGTCGATTTTAATTTTACGGGTCATCGTATCAACAGCATGTTTGCAGCAATGGCAGACTGAATATCAACATGTCCGGCCAGCGTCAGCGCCTGTGTACCGTTTATCAGTAATTTAACCGTTTTGATTTCGGCGATATTTAGAATCAGTGAATTGACCACGGAATAAATGGTCAACAGCTCCGTATGGCACCCGCCGGGGTGCTTTCGCCGAACAGCCGCTGATAAATCCACAAAGCAGCGACCATCGGAAAGGACATAGACCGCCCTGAGCTTTGTACCGGCAGGTAGGGTCCTTACCAGGGCTTTCCGGGGCCCCTCGATCAATGCCCTTATAATTGCGGTGGCAAAGGCGGTTGCATTCGGCCCATGAGAAATTTTACGCTGTTCGGTCGTTAGAAACGAATTGTTGTCATCGGCAAAATAAAGATGCACCTCGGAGGCTATCGCCGGTGTCGTCTGGATAGCTGCGGGATCATCTGAGCCCGACACTGCCCAGCACAGATGGGGAGGGGGCAGCAGCAGGGACAGCGCCCATCCGATTTCCAGGAAAAAAATTAAAGGCCTGAAGTGCACTGAAATCCCTCACTTTCGTACCTTTTGATCCGCCCAAGGCAGACAGGGGATAAATTCATCGCCCCTTGGGCCGATTGCAAAGATTGCGCATGATGCTCCATTGCCTACAGCGTGGCATTTTATTATTTTACGGCACCTGTCGGCAAAATCCAATAAAAAAAGGTTAGCGGGATACTAACCTTTTTTTTGGTGGAGCTGAGGGGGATCGAACCCCTGACCTCATGACTGCCAGTCATGCGCTCTCCCAGCTGAGCTACAGCCCCATAATAGAAAAAAATAACTACCAAATGCGTTGTTGGGTGTCAATAGTTATTTTGTGCAGCTCGGTGACCGGAAGTTGCTAAAAATGTTGCTGCTGCTCGCCGTTGTCTTGTTTTTTTCTAGCCAAGTTGTTGACAAATGTCTGGTTAGAAAATATTATTAATGTTTTAAACTACATGCCATTTGTCGTTGCCAGGATCGCATTTCACAACCCCGACAGGGAGGGTGATTAAGATGCAGATGGAACAGAAAAATAGCCGGTATGCCCGGACGGCCGTTTCACGTCGTGCAGATACAGCCGGTGCCTACCGGGACTTTGAAGCCACCGAACTTTATTGTCCGCGTTGCAAACGGGCTGTTCCTGTTCGCAAAAGACTCCTGCTGGTGTTGCCCGAAGGAGATAAGTACGAATATTTGTGCAGCCTTTGTTCGGCAACGGTGGGCACCAAAATTGATCGGCAGAAAAACAATGACTCCTTGATTGTTTAAGGGGGACGCTGTCGGCTATCGAGCGCCGGGGTAAGGCCTCCGGTGCGATGATGGGTTTAGAAAGGAATCACATGCTCAGCTTAATGCGCAAACATGCAACCTCCTGGTTGATCAAGATTATTTTGGGAGCCATTTCCATTGTGTTTGTACTGTGGGGAGTCGGTAGCTGGACATCCCAGCGTTCAGGGCGGGTCGCCACTGTTAACGGCGAAGGCATCACTCTGGATGAATACCGTACGACCTATAAACGCTTGATTGACCAAGTTCGGCGTAATTTTGGCAATAATTTAAATGACGAGTTGCTCGAGAGCCTGCAACTTTCAAAAAAGGCTCTGGATCAGTTGGTGGACAAAAAGCTTTTGCTGCAGGCGGCTGAAGAACTTGACCTGCGGGTATCCGATGAAGAGCTTTCACGCTCCATCAAAGGCATCAATGCATTTCAGGAAGCCGGGGTGTTTAACAGCCGCCGGTATCAGATTGTCCTGGGCCGCAACAATCTGAGCCCGGAAGATTTCGAGGCCAGCCAGAGGGATATGCTGCTGATCCAAAAAATAAACGACCTGATTACCGCCAGTGTGAAGGTATCGGATGCCGAAGCGCTGCAATGGTACAAATGGAACAATGCCAGTGTAAATCTGGAGTTTGTTTTGGTTGAACCCGGCAGGTATAAGGATGTCACCGTTTCAACGCAGGAAATAAATGATTATTTTAATGCGCATAAAGAAGCTTACAAAACCAAGCCGAAAATAAAAGTGCGCTATGTGAAGTTTGATCCTCAAAAATATGTTTCCGTAGTTGAGGTTTCAGAAGATGAAATTCGGGATTATTATGATGAACATCTCGATGAATTTGAAACTCCCAAAACCGTTGAAGCACGTCATATATTAATCAAGGTGCCCGCAGATGCCACCCCTGAAAAGGTGGCTGCGGCCAGGGCACGTATTGAAAAAATTCTGAAAATGGCCCGGGAAGGTCAGGATTTCGCCCAGTTGGCGAAAAAATTTTCAGAGGGCCCCAGCAAGGACAAAGGCGGATACCTGGGCACATTCAGGCGTGAAACCATGGTTCAGCCTTTTGCGGATAAGGCCTTTTCCCTGAAAGCCGGTGAGGTCAGCGACCCGGTTCGCACAGATTTCGGCTGGCACATCATAAAAGTTGAAAAAATAAATCCGGCCACCCGAAAGTCCCTGACTGACGCGCGCAGCACGATTCGCAAAAAACTGGTGGACAAAGCGGCCAAAGGCCGGGCATATGACGCCGCCGAGGCCGCCTACGACGCGAATTTCGAAGGTGAAGACCTGGGGGCGGTTGCCAGACAGCAAGGCATGGCCATCCACACAACAGGATTTTTCTCCCGCCGGAAAGCGCCCCAGGGGCTTCCGAAGGCAGCGGAATTTATCAAGGTCGCTTTTGAGCTGCCCGAAGGGGAAATCAGTGAAATCCAGGATTTTGGCGACGGCTATTACCTGCTGGAAGTAATTGAAAAACTGTCGGCCCACATCCCCGAGTTGAAAACTGTTGAAGCCAGGGTCAAAGCGGATCTTCTCAACGAGAAGAAGAACCAGAAGGCGAAAATGGACGCCCAGGCTTTGGTAGAAGCCATCAAGGGCGGCGCTTCATTTCCAACAGCTGCGAAAAAGTATGGTCTGACACCGCAGGCAACCGGGTTTTTTAAACGCCGGGAAGTGATCCCCAAGATCGGCTATGAACCCGATATATCCCGGGTGGCCTTTGAGCTTTCGGACCATAATCCATTGCCGGGGCAAGTCCTCAAGGGACACAAGGGCTACTATGTCATTCAGTTTAAGGCACGCCAAGCGCCTGCTACAGATGCGTTTGCCAAAGAAAAGCCAGACATTGTCGCCAGATTGTTGCAGCAAAAGCAAATCAGGGCAATGCAGACTTGGCTCAAGCAAATGCGAAGCCGCAGTGAAATTGTCATTGAGGAGGATTTTGCAAAAAAATCAGGTTAAGTAAGTTCAACGGCGAACGCAGATTTTTCTCCTCTGGATTATCTGTGGCGGAGGCACCATGGTTAAATCTGACAGAGCGAAGGCCGGTCGGCAAGCACCCACGGCTTATATGACCAAAAAATGTCCGGAATGCTATGCGTACATGCCGCTGGACGCCAAGACATGTCCGGTCTGCAACAAGAAAATCGGTGAGGTGGATGAGTTGGGGTTCGCAAAAAAGCCGTTCGACTGGCAGGGATACCTGATTGCAGCAATTTGTATCGCCGCATTTGCCGTTTTTATGTGGTGGGGGTTTTTCCGGGAATAACCGCCGGGTTCTCCCTTATTTTGCCAGCATGGCCCGCATCATGTCCCCGGCATTTTCGGCGTGGTCCGCGATGGAGCCGATGGTTTCGGCAAGGCGGATCATGTGAAAAACGGTGACAGCATCCGTGCCCATGTTCATCACCTTTTCTTTGATCGCATCTTCTACCTTGTCGGCTTCGTGCTCCTGCTGATGCAGGACGTGAATCCTGTCTTTGACCAGCCGACGCTGTTTTTCAGAAAAGTTTTTAAAATACTTTCTTGCCTCGCTGACCATTTTGCACATTTCTTCCACCGGGTCCAGGATTGCATCCACCAGTAAAAAAAAGTCCTTATGGAGCGCTGCCGGGATGCCGGGTTCAGATCGAAATGAGATCCAGTCCAGGGCTTCTTCAACCGCATCCAGCACCTTGTCCTGTTCGTGCAGATAGCGAAACAACTCAAATTTGTCGACCGGCAGCAGGGTTCCCTTTGGCAGATGCCCGCGGATACGGCGTTTAACGGCGTCAGCTTCACTTTCCAGTTTGTCGACTTCGGCCCTGAATTCCTCAAATGTTCGGCACTGATCAGTGATGTGGCACTCGATGGCCTGTTGAAAAGCCCAGGCACACTCCTTGACTTTTTTGGCATGTTCAAGCAGCCCCTCAAACGGAGATGTCATAAACATTGAAATAAACGGTATGCGCATAATGTCCCCCCTTTATCTGGTTGACCTTAATGTTGGGGTTCAGATAACCAGTTGCAGTACCTTGAATATGATCATGCTGGTGACGGCGGCTGCAGGAACCGTCAGCACCCAGTAGATCATGATCTGAAACACGACGGCAAAATTGACGGCCTCGATTCCGCCGGCCAAACCGACACCCAGCACGCCGCCCACAGCGGCATGGGTCGTGGAGACCGGAAGCCCCATCTTGGATGCCATCAGAACCGTCGATGCGGCAGCAAAATCGACGCAGAAACCACGTGTGTTTGTCAGGGTGGTGATTTTGGTGCCGATGGTATCCATCACACGGTGCCCGGCCATGGCAATGCCGCAGGCGATGCCGACACCGCCGAACAACAGCAAAAAAATCGGCACCGGCACCTTGGCACCCACACTGCCCGTTTTTACCAGAAAATAGATGACCGCCAGCGGTCCGATGGCATTGGCCACGTCATTGGCTCCTTGGGCCAGGGCCACATAACAGGAGGTGCCGATCTGGATGCGCCGGAAAATTTCCTCGGTGGCGTTTGGTGCGTCGCTGTGCACAAAGCGGCGCAGCAGTGCCTGCCCGGCATAGCCCGTGAATACCATAACAATAAAGGCAATCAGCAGCGCAGCCGGGGTTGCGATGGCCAGTTTTTTCCCCAGCGGGGTTTTAAATAGAAACGACAATATGACGATAAACACAGCCAGGCCAATAAAGGCCGGCGACAGCTTCAGGGCCCTGGCAAATGCATTGGCCCTGGATGTGATCATTATAACGATAATTCTAAACATCACGTAGGCGATCAACAGGCTGAATACCGGCGAGATGATCCAACTCATCACCACCGCAGTCAGCCGGGCCCACTGAATGACGGAAAAGCCGCCGGCAACAATACCAAAGCCGATCATGGCGCCGACAATCGAATGGGTGGTGGACACCGGCAGGGATTTCCAGGTTGCAAAGCTGACCCACAGGGCGGCGGCCAGCAGGGCCGAAAGTGCACCAATCAGCGCCATGTGTGGATCGGTAAGAACCTGGGTCGATACGATTCCCTTGCGGATAGTATTGGTTACATGCGAACCAATGAAAACGGCGCCGACCACATTTAAGATTCCGGCAATGAATATAGCCTGGCGAACGGTAATCGCTTTGGCACCCACTGCCGAAGCCATGGAATTGGCGACATCGTTGGCGCCGATGTTCCAGGCCATGTAAAATCCGAAAATATAGCCGATAATCAGAATATAATATTCAGGAGTCATAGTCAAAAATTGTTTTATTCCCAATAGCCGGCGGTTTGTTTTTGCAGGATACTTTCCGGAATCATGTCGATAAAGCGCGACGGGCGGTTGAGCAGCACACCCAGGCTCCGGTCATAGACCCCGTCGGGGTAGATAAACGTCAGGTTTTCCCTGGCGCGGGTCGCCGCCACGTACATCAGGCGCAGTTCTTCCTCTATCTCCGCTTCCTTATAAAGCGCATGGGGTGAAGGGAAACGTCCGTCCAGCGCCCAGATAATAAACACGCTGTGCCACTCAAGGCCTTTGGCCGAATGGACCGTGGAAAGCACCAGGCGCTGCTGGCCGGCCGCGTCGACGGCCAGCGTGTCGCCGATGCTGGTGTTGGGAGGTTCCAGGGCCATGTCGGTTAAAAAATGATCCAGATCGCGGTAGCGTTCCATAATCGCTACCAGTTGTTCAAGATCCTTGGCCCGCTTAGGGTGGTCGTCGTAAGTATCTTTTAAAATCGGCAGGTAGTACTTGACCACTGCCTGCCCTGTGGCGGCCAGCGACAGGGGCTGGGCGTCGATGCCGGCAAAAAGCTCCTGCAATCGTTTGATGCCCGGAGCACGGACGATTTTAGTGTCAACCGTCAGCAGCCCGGTGTAACCGCAGGCTTGCCGCCGAACAGCCTCGTATATTTTCTGGGCGGATGACGGTCCGATTTTTTCAATCAGCAAAAGAATGCGGTACCAGCTGATGCGGTCTTCGCAGTTGGCAATCACCCTCAGGTGCGCCAGCACGTCTTTAATATGCGCAGATTCAACAAACTTGAAGCCGCCCACTTTGATAAAGGGAATTTCTTCGCGGTTGAGTTCAATTTCAAGATCAAAAGAATGAAAGCTGGCCCGAAACAAAACAGCGATTTGATCCAGGGCAACCCCTTGGCGCTGTAACTGTTTGATGCGATCGACCACGAACAGCGACTGGCTGTTTTCATCTGAAGCCTCAACCAGTACAGGCTTTGCCAGACCGGGTCTGCGGGTAAACAGCTTTTTGGAATATTTTTCCCGGGCCTGTTCAATCATTACATTGGTAAGGTCCAGAATTGGTTGAACACTGCGGTAATTTTCTTCCAGGGTGATGATGCGGGTGCCGGGAAACGCCTGGGGGAATTGCATAATATTTTTAAAATTTGCTCCCCGGAAGGCATAAATGCTCTGGGAATCATCGCCGACCACCATAATATTGCGGTGCTCCCCGACCAGGCGGTATAAAATGTCCGCCTGTATTTTGTTGGTATCCTGGTATTCGTCCACCATCACATACTGATAGGCTGAAGAGATGCGCTGGCGCACGTCCGGCCGGGTGGTCAGCAGTTGTCTCAGGAATACCAGCAGATCATCAAAATCAAGAAAGTTATGCTGCCTTTTATGTTTGCGGTAAGCCAGAAAAATATCGTTGAGCGCTTCCACGCTGTCGATCAAATGGGGATAGTCATCGTAGACGACATCTTCGAGTGGGATTATTTTGTTGATCGATCGGCTGAAAATGGCGGCGATTGTACCTTTACGCGGAAAGGAGCGCTGGCCAACGCGGGCAGCGATTTCTTTTCGCAAAAGATTGATCAGAGCCTCCGCATCCACCCGGTCGAGAATGGAAAATCCAGGATCAAGTTCCAGCTGGGAGGCATACCGGCGCAGCATTGTGTTGGCAAAGGAATGAAACGTCCCGCCGGCCACCTTTTCACAGCGGCTGTCCAGCAGCGAGGATGCACGTTGCAACATTTGCTGGGCGGCTTTGCGGGTGAATGTCAGCAGCAGGATTTGCGCCGGGGAGACGCCCATTTCAACCAGGCGCGCAACCCGGTAAGTAAGCGTACGTGTTTTGCCGCTGCCGGCGCCGGCGATTACCAGCAGGGGGCCTTCGGTGGTCGTGACGGCTTCCAGCTGGGAGGTGTTGAGTTCGGCTTCGTATGGTATACGAAACCGCCGTCGGCCATCAGATAAAGAAGATATTGGTTGCATTTTCAGATCCAGCTTTATATTTTCAGTCCGCCCCGCAGTTTGGAAAATCAGCCGTTTGTGTATTTTCATATTGCACGTGTTTTGTCAAGACTGCTCTTGACTCCAACGCTGCAACATTAAACTTGATTGCTGCCTTTTTCTTCCATACTATTGACTTTGCCGATAAAATGTATTAATGTTCAACAAGATATGAGCGAAGTAAAATAATTGCAGCAATTGCACAGGGAGGAATTATCCATGCAGAAATTACAAACTCAGCTGAAAAACGTTTCAAAATCACTGGCCACTCTTTCCAAGCAGGTAGAGAGTATTTCAAAGCAGTTGAACAAGGCGCAACCGGCAAAGAAAGCTCAGCCGGCAAAGAAGGCCAGACCTGTAAAAAAAGCGGCTGCAGCACGAAAACCCGCTGCGAAAAAGAAGGCCGCACCGGCAAAAGGCAAGACCGTTCTGGATTCCGTGTTTGAGGTTATCAAACGCAGCAAAAAAGGAGTTTCCATTGCCCAGTTGAAGGACAAGACCCGGCTGGAAGCCCGGCAGTTGAGCAATGCCCTTTACAAACTTGCCAAAAAGGGTCAAATCCGCGCCCAGTCCCGTGGCCTGTATGTAAAAAAATAGCCGCTGACATTCTGACAGCATGTAACCCTTAATGTTGAGGTAAATTGAAAAAGTCCTCATCCCCGACTTTGATTGACCCGGGGCTGAGGACTTTTTGTATTTCCTGTGCAGTCAGCCGGTGATCATTTTTGGTTTGCCTAATGCCGATCGATTTGGTATGGA
>JAOZPY010000529.1 GCA_029932495.1 Desulfobacterales bacterium | reverse complement strand
GGGGTCAAGGTGACCGAGCCGGCGGTGGACATGGCCATTGTGGCCGCCGTGGCCTCCAGTTTTCTAGACAAGGCCATTGCCGATTCCACGGTAGCACTGGGAGAGGTGGGCTTGACCGGGGAAGTGCGCGCCATTGGCCAGGTGGATACCCGTATCGCCGAATGCCGCAAAATGGGCTTTACCCGCTGTCTGGTGCCCGAAGGCAACCGCAAACGGCTGGCCGATATAGATGGCCTTGAAATCGTGGGGGTTAAGGCCGTTGACGAGGCAATCGAGAGCCTGTTTTAGCAACCTTGACTTGAGAAAGGCACTGATAGTATACAGAGCTTATGAGCCGTGCATCCGCAAAGCATGGAAAGTGGCAGGATCATTATACCCGTCAGGCCCGCAAAGAACACTATCCGGCCCGGTCCGTATACAAGTTGGAGGAAATTCAACGAAAGCATCGACTGATCAAAAAGGGCAGCCGGGTTCTGGACCTGGGCTGTGCACCGGGATCATGGCTGCTTTATGCCGCCGGGCTGACCGGAAAAAAGGGGCAGGTGGTCGGTATTGACCTTAAGCCGGTGACGGTTGAGGTCCCCTCCAACGTCACTGTAATGACCGCCGATGTATTTGAAGTCGATGTCGGCAGTCTGGCCGGCGGCTTTGACGTGGTGCTCAGTGATATGGCGCCGGCCACCACCGGCCATCGCGCCGTGGATGCGGCGCGTTCCCTGGGGCTGTGCGAGACTGCTCTGGAAATTGCCCGCCGGGTGCTGGCGTCGGGAGGCGCTTTTGTGTGCAAAATTTTCCAGGGACCGGACGTTGCGCATTTTCAGCAGACCGTCAGGGACAGTTTCAGGGGGCAGAAACTTTTCAAACCACGCAGCAGCCGCAAGGCGAGCAAAGAAATCTATGTCATCGGACTGGGGTATAATTTTACAAAAATAACACGCTGATTGATTCTCCGCCAGAGGCGGACTCGGGTTGGGAGGTTTACATGTCAGGACACAGCAAATGGTCGAGCATCAAGCATAAAAAAGCTGCGACCGATGCCAAACGGGGTAAGATTTTCACCAAGCTGATCAAGGAGATTACCGTAGCCGCCCGCATGGGTGGGGGCGATCTGGAGGCGAATCCTCGGCTGAGGACAGCCGTTGCTGCGGCTAAAAGTGAAAATATGCCCAAGGACAATATCGAGCGGGCCATCAAGAAGGGAACCGGCGAGCTGGAAGGTGTCAATTACGAGGAAAGCATTTACGAGGGATACGGCCCCGGGGGGGCAGCTGTTCTGGTGGAATCCCTTACCGACAATAAAAACCGCACGGTGGCTGACGTGCGCAGTATTTTCGGTAAAAACGGCGGCAGCCTGGGTGAAAACGGCTGTGTGGCCTGGATGTTCGATAAGAAGGGATACATTGTCGTGGAAAGCGCGGCGGTGGATGAAGACGTTTTAATGGAAGTCGCCCTGGAAGCTGGAGCCGAGGATATCCGGGAGGATGACGGCAGTTTTGAAGTCATCACCGATTTGGCTGCTTTTGAAGCCGTCAAGCAGGCCATCGAGCAGGCTTCAATCCCGTACATTGCCGCTGAGATCACCATGCTGCCCCAGACCACCACCAACCTTGTGGGTAAAGAAGCCGAGCAGATGGTGCGACTGATGGAAATGCTGGAAGACTGCGATGATGTCCAGAAGGTTTATACGAATGCGGATATCCCCGAAGAGATTATCGATAATATGTAAGCAAGGAAAAAGGGAAAAGGTAAAAGGTTAAAAGAAAAAGGCTGGGAGGCGATGAGGCGGGAAGGCTTTTTTTAAAGGATGCAATCCGTAATTAAGCTTCCCAGCCTTATAGCTTTTCAGCCGTTGAGATTTTGTATTCCGACTTCCGCATTCCACATTCCGAATTCATCCTTATTCATCAATTTGCAGGACGTCGGCGCCCGGGGGGATTGAAAAGCTGAACAGAGAGTCGTCCAGTTTGACGTCGAATTTATTGTTGAGCAGTTCGATGCGGTTTTCATCCCCGTAGGAGTTGTGGGTAATGACCCGGACGACGGTATAGCTGTTTTTGGTGACCGACAGGCGGATATCGGTCACATCCAGGCTTTTTTCCCGGGGGATCAGCTTCAACTCGTAAAAAAAGTCCTCACGGGAGTCTTCCAGGGAGATTTTAAATTTTTTGCGAACCAGCTTGATGTCCGATAAAAAGCTGGCACCTTTGCCGTCACGGAAGAAAACCGGTGCGCTGCCGGTCATCACTTGGTTGTCACCCGGCCGGTAAATCCACAGTTTAAATCCATCGGTGATGATAATCTGTTTTTCCGGCTTTTCATACTCCCAGCGCATTTTGCCCGGATAGCGCACGAACATTTTTCCCGAAGCAAAATCGGTGATCTCCATAGCTTTTACGCTCGACTCCTGGATAAATTGGGCCGTAAAGCTTTTGCCCGTATAGCGGATTTCCATGTGGTCCAGAATTTGTTCCAGGTCCAGCTTCGATTCGGCAGCCTGGACGCAAAACCCGAAGTTCGGCAGCGGCAACAGTCCGGTTAAAATTGTCAGCATCGCTATCCACCCTAATCGGCCCATCCCCTTTTTGATGCTCATGGTATCTTTTCCTGTGTTATTATTCAGCTGCATTTCCAGAAACATTCCCTGCGGCTGCTGTCCGGGCCCGGATCGTCAGCCCCACCGGTAAATAGAATATATTACGGCATTAACTTCATCAAATGTCAATGTTGAAATGAACCTTAATGTTGCAACGTTGAGGTAAATGCCTTTTAGCCGGGGCCGTTTTCTTGCGGCCATACAAGCATTATTTCATCAGGTTCGGCTGGCGCGAAATATT
>JAOZPY010000528.1 GCA_029932495.1 Desulfobacterales bacterium | reverse complement strand
GTCTGCAGTTTGTAACCACCCGCTACCGGCGGGGGTTGATCTCTATTCTGGATGTCCGCCAGGCCGCCCGGGTGCTGGCCCAGGCCCAGACCGTGGTCCCCCAGCTGGAACAGGAGCTAGGGATTGTCCAGCAGCAACTGGCTGTGCTGCTGGGGCGCTATCCGCAGACCCATCCGGCGCGCCGGCAACCGGAGGATTATTACAAAGATCTGCCCCCGGTGCCCCCCGGATTGCCATCGGATTTGCTCAAGCGCCGGCCGGACATCCGGGCCGCCGAGAACCGGCTGAAGGCTTTAAATGAACAGGTCGGGGTCGCCAAGGCCTCCCGGTTTCCCACCATTACACTGACCGGCAGCTATGGCTGGAGCAGCGATGAGTTGAGCAACCTGCTGCGCGCAGAACATGTCGCCTGGAGCCTGACGGCCGGCATTGTTCAGCCGGTGTTTGACGCTGGTCGACTCAAGGCCCGGCAGCGGGAAGCCGAGGCGCGCTATCAGCAGCAGGTGGCCGAATATGTGAAAACCCTGCTAAGCGCTTTTTCCGATGTGGAAAAAGCACTTCTCACCCGCAAACGGCAGCTGGAACGGCGTCAGCGGGAGATAAAATTTCTAAATGAAGCCCGGGAAACCCAACGGGTGGCCCAGAATCGCTATATCCGCGGTCTGGTCATTTACCTGGATGTGCTCAATGCCCAGGTAACCCGGTTCCAGGCCGAAGACAATCTGGTTCTCGTGGATCTGGCCATTTTGCAGAACCGAGTTGCGTTGCATCGGGCGCTGGGTGGCGGTTGGGCGCAACCGGAACCCGTGGCCACCAGAGACGACGGGATTTTTTTTAATTTTTGACGAAAGAGCTATCCAGTGAACAGGACGAAAAAACACATTGTCCATGTTGTGCTTACCTTGGGGGTCATTGCCTTGGGGGCAACGGTGTTTCTGGTGCTGACGGCCGGCAAGCCCCAGCTGAAGCGGAGCCGACCGCCGGTGCCCGTTCCCATGGTTCGCGCTCTGAAAGTCAACACCGGTCCGCAGGTAATTACCATCCGCGGCGAGGGCACCGTCAAACCGTTGCGTGAAATTCAGCTGATCCCCGAAGTCAGCGGCAAGGTGGTGTATACCTCGCCGGCTTTGGTTGACGGGGGGGGATTTAAAAAGGGGCAGGTATTGCTGCGCATAGATCCGGTGGACTACGAGCTGGCGATTACGTTGGCCAGAGCGCGGGTCAAAGATTCGGAAAGCCGCCTGAAAGTGGCTGAAGAAGAGGCGGCGGCAGCCCGCGAAGAATGGCGCCTGCTTTATAAAGACAGTTCTGAATCCGCTGGCGAGCCACCGGCGCTGGTGGCCAAAGTACCCCAGCTGGCCGCGGCGCGGGCAAAACTGGCAGCCGATCGTGCCGATTTGCGCAAAGCATTGCTCAATCTTGAACGCACCCGGCTCGCAGCACCGTTCAACGGCCGTGTCAGCCAGGAAAATGTCGATATCGGCCAGTATGTTTCCATCGCCCAGCCGCTGGCTTCTTTATTTTCCACCGAAGCGGCAGAAATCGTCGTTCCCCTGGATGACGCCGCCCTGTACTGGTTTTATGTGCCGGGGTTCACACCGGGCACCGGGCCTGGAGCTGCGGTAAAGATCAGTGCTCATATCGCCGGCCGGGCATTGACCTGGTCCGGCCGGGTGGTGCGGGCCGAGGGAAAACTCGATGAGCGCACCCGCATGATCAACGTGGTGGTTCACGTGGACAAACCTTATGCCACCAGGCCTCCCTTGGCTGTCGGGTTGTTCGTGACGGCTCAAATCCAGGGGCGCACGCTGGAAAATGCCACGGTGATTCCCCGCGCTGCTTTGCGCGAAGACAGTCGGGTGTGGGTGGTGGATGGTGAGGGACGGCTGAATTTTCGCCGGGTGACGGTCGCTCGGCTGGGAAGCCGGCATGCGATTATAAGCTCCGGGCTCAAAGATGGGGAACGGGTGGTCACCTCCAGTCTCAATATTGTCACCGATGGTATGAAAGTGCGGGTGATGCCGGGTAAAGGAAAAGAGCCCTCATGAAAAGCGCGATCGCCTGGTTTGCCGATAATCATGTTGCCGCAAACCTGCTGATGCTGTTTTTGCTGGCCGCCGGGATTTTTACGGGGATAACCATGAAAATAGAGGTTTTTCCCGAAACCGAGCTGGATATTATTTCGGTGAGCACTCGCTATCCCGGCGCTTCTCCGGCTGAGGTCGAGGAAGCCGTTTTACGCCGGGTTGAAGAACAGGTGGCCGGCCTGGCGGGCATTGAACGTATTGACTCGCTGGCGCGCGAGGGCTTCGGCACCGTGACCATCGAGGTCATGAAGAACTGGGATGTTAAAAAACTGCTTGACGAAGTCAAATCCGAAATCGATCGGATCACCACTTTCCCGGATGAGGCCGACAAACCAGTGGTGCGGGCATTGACCCGGCGCAGCCGGGTGATCAACGTGGCGCTTTTCGGCAATGCCTCGGAAGCCACCATCAAGCACCTGGCGGAAAAAATCCAGGATGACATCACCAATTTGCCCGGCATTACCTTAGCGGAACTTTATGGGGTGCGCACCGAAGAGGTGAGCATCGAAATATCCGAGCAGACTTTGCGACGCCATGGATTGACCCTGGGACAGGTGGCCGAGGCGGTCCGCAAAGCCAGCCTGGATCTTCCGGCTGGAAGAATCAAAACCAGTGCGGGCGAAGTGCTCATCCGCACCAAAGGGCGTCGCTACCATGCAGATGACTTCCGGGATGTAGCTGTCATGACCCATCCCGACGGCAGCGTGGTGACCCTGGGACAGCTTGCCACGGTTAAAGAGGGTTTTGA
>JAOZPY010000058.1 GCA_029932495.1 Desulfobacterales bacterium | reverse complement strand
CGCAATGCATTGATTGCAAATCCAAAGAGGAGGCTTTAGAAAAAGCCCTTGGAATATAACCGGCATGCGAAGATAGACCTTCATATTCACACCACCGCCTCCGATGGGACATTGAGCCCTGCCCAGGTGATTGCCCGGGCCGTAAAACTCGGCTTAAAAGCCATCGCCATCACGGACCATGATACGATCAGCGGTTCAAAAGCCGCCCTTCAGGCCGGCATCCCGGCTGCCATTGATTTTTTAACCGGCGTGGAGATCAGTGCCGCCCCCCCTGCGTTTTATCCCGGCTCCGGAAGTTTCCACCTGCTGGGCTATGGCATTGACCTCGAAAATCCGCTCCTGAATCAAACCCTCGAAAAACTCCGACAAGCCAGAAAAAACCGCAATCCCCAGATCCTCAAGCGCCTGGAACAACTGGGAATTTTTTTGAGCCTGGATGAAATTCGCCAGCAGATCGGCGCCGGACAGCTGGGAAGGCCCCATATCGCCCAGGCTCTGGTGAAAAAGAAGGTAGTTTCATCCATTGACGAAGCTTTTGAAAAACTGCTGGGCAACGACAAACCGGCCTATGTTGACAAGTACCGGGTACCGTGCGACCGGACGATTGAAACCATCCGGGCTGCCGGCGGCATTGCTGTCCTGGCCCACCCGGGGCTGTTGACTTTAAAAAACAACGAGGTGGAGCCGCTGTTTACCCGGTTAAAAAAAATAGGCATTCAGGGGGTGGAAGTCTATTACCCGGAGCATACCGCCGGGCAAACCCGCCTGTTTGCTGAACTGGCCCAGCGCCATGGGCTGCTAATGACAGGCGGCAGCGACTTTCATGGAGCCATTCAACCGGAAATCGAAATAGGATCGGGCAGAGGCGACCTGGACGTTCCTTACGAGTTGTATGAACAATTGGTGGGCAACCTGATAAAGTCGTAAAAAGCCTGGTTTTGCCGCTTGGCGGCAGCCTATTAAAATGAATTGGATGGCATTGTGGAAGGCAAGGAATCTGGAAGGCTTTCTGTAAGAATGAGATCCTTTCTTAAGCTTTCAAGCCTGCTGGCTTTTCAGCTTTCCAGCCTACTGATAGCAGAAAATGCCCACCCGGTAAATAAAGGCATACTTCTGCTGGTTAACCAATCAACCATATCTACCGGCAGGTATTCCCGTGGAAACCAAAGACCCATCCGGAATTGAACTCCAACTGCATTATGAATTTAAGAACAAATCCCTGTTACAGGAAGCGCTGCGGCACAGCTCCTATGTCAACGAACTGACGGATGCGCAGCTGCGGGACAATGAGCGGCTTGAATTTCTGGGAGACGCGGTTTTGAATCTCATCATCGGCCATCTGCTCATGCAGTTTTACCCGGATTTAAAAGAGGGCGACCTATCGAAAAACCGCGCCAGCCTGGTCAACGAGACGCGGCTGGCAGCCATCGCACGTGATTTTGATCTCGGAGCGTACCTCCAACTCGGCAAGGGGGAACTCCAGACCAATGGCCGCCAGAAAAATTCAATTCTGGCTGATGCTTTCGAAGCTCTGATGGCGGCAATTTATCTTGACGGCGGTTTCGAGGGGGCCTTTCGAATCATTAAAGCCCACTTTTCCCCGCTCATTGAGAACCTTCACACGGCCACCGATGCCAAAAGCCGCCTGCAGGAACAGGTGCAGGTGAAACATGGCGTCATTCCAACTTATACGGTCATCCGGGAAGATGGTCCCGATCACGATAAAACCTTCTGGGTCAGGTTGACGGTGCTGGACATCGAAACCGAGGCCGCGGGCAAAAGCAAAAAAGCGGCCGAGCAGCAGGCCGCCCGCAAGGCATTGGAACTTCTGGAAAATAAATCTCCATGATTGGGTCTATGCCGATAAAATCCGTTTCGCTGTTTTTGTCATGAATATCATTGAATAAATTGTCCGTCGGCAGTGGTCCGTTGCCTGGAAGGCGGCTCAATACCTGTTTGAATCTTGACAATCTCGGTTCAATCCGCAATGCTTGCCTATGTGCGCCGATTTTCAAAAGCCCTTCATCGTGCCCGTTTTCATCCCCCATGCCGGCTGTCCGCATCAGTGCGTATTCTGCAACCAGGTTTCCATTACGGGCAGCCGCGGCGGGTCGATCCACCCGGAAAATGTCCACCGCCGGATCCAGCAGTTTCTGGCCTACAACCAGGGCCATCGGTGTCCGGTTGAAATCGCCTTTTACGGTGGCAACTTTCTGGGATTAAAGATGACCACTATCCATTCGCTGCTGGAAACAGCCGCGGAGTTTGTCAATCACGGCCGGGTGGACGGCATCCGCTTTTCCACCCGCCCGGATACCATCGATGATGAGCGCCTGGAGCTGTTGGCAAACTATCCGGTTTCCGCCGTGGAACTCGGCGCCCAGTCCATGGACGACAACGTCCTGGAGCAGGCCCGGCGCGGCCACAGTGCGGCGGATACCGTGCGTGCCGTTGAAAAACTGAAAAAATTTCGTTTTTCCATCGGCCTGCAGATGATGGTCGGCCTGCCGGGAGAAAACGAATCCAGCGCACTTGCCAGCGCCCGCGAAATCGCCGGACTACTGCCGGACTTTGTGCGCATTTATCCCACGGTGGTGATTACAAACAGCCCCCTGGCCCAGTGGTATCACCAGGGGGAGTATGTGCCGTTAAGCCTGGAAAATGCCGTGGGCCGGGTGGCAAAGATTTACCGGATTTTTTCCAGCCGCAACATCCGGGTGATTCGAATGGGTCTGCAGGCGTCCCGGGACCTGGATGATGGTGCCACCGTTGTGGCCGGCCCGTATCATCCGGCCTTTGGACATCTGGTCTACGCGGCTCTTTTTTTAGAAACCGCCCGTACCGCCTTGCGGGCCTGCTGTCCGTCGCATGATCGGGTGGCCCTGAGCGTGCACCCAAAAAATATTTCCCGGCTGCGCGGATTAAAAAACACCAATATTACCACCCTGGCAAACGATTTCGACATCGCATCGATTGACGTCACCGGGGATGCGGCACTGGCACTGGACGAATTGGTCATCGGCACGCCATGAAACTGCGCTCCATCTTACTGGTCCTGTCCCTGCTGGTCATTTTATCGGCCACCACCGGCGGCTACCTGTACTTTTCTTCGCTGCGGGAAGCGGCCTACAATGAAGCCGAACGGCAGGGAGCCGCCCGCCTTGAGATTATCCGCAAAAACCTGTCCGCCTATCTGCTGCAAAATATCAAGCCGGCGCACACCCTGGCGGGAATGGGCGCCCTGGCCCGGGCGCTTTCCCAACCCGGTGCCCAATCACTGGACAGGGCCAATGCCATTCTGGATCATTTTAAAAAAACCCTGAGTGTGGACGTGTGCTACCTCATGGACCCTCAAGGCAGCACCGTGGCCTCCAGCAACCGCAACGCTCCCGACAGTTTCGTGGGCAAAAACTTTTCTTTCCGCCCCTATTTTAAACAGGCCATGACTGGCAAACCCGCCACCTACCTGGCCCTGGGAACGGCCTCGGCAAAGCGGGGGGCCTACTACAGCCAGCCGATTCCCGGCAACGACCCGGCGCGCCCCCTGGGCGTCGTGGTGATCAAGGCCTCCATCGAGCTGATTGAAAAGGAGCTGGGGCCGGCTCTGGATGAAATTGTCCTGGTTGCCGATCCCCACGGGGTGATTTTCATTTCCAACCGCCCCCGGTGGCGCTACCATCTGCTCTGGAAGTACAACCAGGAGGAAATTGACCGGATTAAAAGCTCCCGCCAGTTCGGCACCGGCCCCTGGCCCTGGACCGGCCTGGAGTCCAGGGGCAATTACATTGTGGACCGTTCCGGCATTGAATACCAGATCCATGTCAGCGCCCTGGATCCGAACTATCCGGGCTGGAATGTCATCTACCTGCGCAGCCTCAAGGCGATTGCCAAAACCGTGTCCGACCCCCTGATCCGGATAACGGGCCCGGTCGTCCTGCTGCTGTGCGTGCTCATCGGGCTGGCGGTATTTTTTTTGTACCGCAAGGCCAGTCAGGAAATCCTCCAGCGCCGCTCGGTGGAAGCGGCCCTGAGGGAAAGCGAAAACCGCTACCGCGCCCTGTACCACCGCACACCGGCCATGCTGCATTCCATCGACAGCCACCACCGGCTGGTCAGTGTCAGTGATTACTGGGTTGAAACCCTCGGTTACAGCCGCCAGGAAGTGATCGGAAAAAAGCTGACGGATTTTCTGACCCCGGCTTCCGCCCGCCACGCGCAAAACAATGTGTTTCCCGAATTTTTCAGCGTTGGCTACTGCCAGGATGTCCCTTACCGGTTCGTGAAAAAAAACGGAGAAAAAATCGATGTTCTGCTTTCAGCCATCGGTGACCGGGATGCCAACGGCAATATCACCCGTTCCCTGGCCGTTTCCATTGACGTGACCGAACGCAACCGGGCCGAAGCGGCCCTGAAACAGGCCAAGGAAAAACTCAGCCGCTATTCCCGGGACCTGGAGCGCCAAGTTCGCAAACAAACCCGGGAAATCACCAGCATCCTTGAGTTCACCCCGGCGGTGGTTTATATCAAGGACCACCGGGGCCGCTACATGCTGGTCAATTCGCGTTTCGAAGAGCTGTTCGCGGTACGCAACAGCAAAGTACGCGGCAAGACCGATGCCGAAATTCTGCCTGCAGCGGTGGCAGACCAGTTCCGCGCAGCAGACCGGAAGGTTCTGGCCGAAAACCGTGCCTGCCAGATCGAGGTTCACATTCAACAGGCCGACGGACTGCACACCTACCTGGCCGCGGCTTTTCCCATCTACGACGAAACCGGTACGGTTACCGGCGTGGGCGGCATCCTCAACGACTTTACAGCCGTTAAAAAGGCCCGGGATCAGCTGCGGCGCCTTTCGGCCGGCATCATGGCCAGCCAGGAAAAAGAGCGCTCGGCCCTGGCCCGGGAACTGCATGATGAACTGGGACAGGTGCTCACCGCCCTGCGCATGGACACGGTCTGGCTGCATTCGCATCTGAAACAGTCCGATCCGGAGGCCGCCCGGCGGGCCTTGACAATGTGCCGGCTCATCGATAAGAATATCGAGGATGTGCGCGGGATGGCCTTCCGGCTGCGCCCCGGCGTACTGGACGACCTGGGCCTGGTGGACGCCCTGGAGTGGACCACCAGTGACTTTGAGCGGCGCACCGAAATCGCCTGCGTTTTTGAACACGAGCCCGTGGCGGACCTGGATGAAACCGTTTCCACGGCCGCTTACCGCATCTGCCAGGAGGCGCTGACCAACGTGGCCCGCCATGCCTCCGCCGGCCGGGTGCAGGTGGTGCTGAAAACCGAAAACAACCACCTGATCCTGGCGGTGACCGATGACGGCTGCGGCTTCGACACCCGGCAGACAGCCGAGCGCGAAGGCCTGGGCATGGCCGGCATGCGCGAAAGGGCCACCCTGGTGGGCGGGACGCTTGAGGTGTATTCACAGCCCGGCAACGGCACCCGGCTGTATCTTAAAGTGCCTCTGGCCGGTAAAGCCAACGCATAAGGAAACCTGATGGGAATCAAAGTCCTGCTGGCCGACGACCACAGCATCGTGCGGGCCGGACTGCGGCGCATCGTCGAGGAAAGCGGCGATATGCAAGTCATTGCCGAGGCGGCCGACGGGCGGCAGGCCATTGCGCTGGTCGAACAAACCGCACCGGACGTGGCGGTGGTGGACATCTCCATGCCGGGCCTGGACGGGCTGGAGGTCATCAGCCGCCTGCAGGAACAACACCCCCGGCTGCCGATTCTGGTGCTGACCATGCATGAAGAAGGCCAGTACGTGGTGCGCGCCATCCAGGCCGGGGCCATGGGCTACATCACCAAGCAGGCAGCCCCCGAGCAGCTGGTCAAGGCCATCCGCAAAGTTCACGGGGGCAATCGTTACCTCACCGATGAGGCTGCCGAGGCCCTGGCCCTGCGCATCGCCAAAGGCTCCCATGGACAATCCCCCTTGGAATCGCTGTCCATGCGGGAGCTGCAGGTACTGCGGCGATTGGCCATGGGCCACACCAACCGTGAAATCGCCCGGGCCTATCACATCAGCATCAAAACGGTGGATACCTACCGGGCCCGGCTGTTGAAAAAACTGGATTTGCGCAACAACGCGGAGCTGTCCCGTTTTGCAATGCAGCATAATCTGATTGAACCCTGACCCGGCCGGGCAGCAAAAAATTGAACATTTTTAAAAACTCCCGCGATTTTCACCCTATTGTGCCTTGTAAAAAAAAATCTGACAAAAAATTCATATTTTTCCCGGCTTGACACTTATCTTCAACAACTTGTATATACCATCCTGATAATTTCACACTGCAGATCGAGTTCAACATTTTTATGCGGGCCCTAATCATTATCAACCATTTATCAAAAGGAGGCTATCGCTATGAAAAAATTCATAATTGTTTTCTCTTGCATTCTGTTTTTGATGGGCGCCATGCTCGGCAGCGCCTCGGCAGCCGACACCATCAAGGTGGGCATCGTGCTGCCGCTGACCGGAAAGCTGGCTAAGTTCGGTGAAATTGAAAACAAATCTTTTTTAATGGCGGTCGATGAGATCAACGCCGCCGGCGGGGTCAACGGCAAAAAAATCGAGCTGATTATCGAAGACACCACCGGCAAACCGGATGTCGGCCGCTCGGCCATCGAAAAACTGATCACCCAGGACAAGGTGCCGGTGATCGGCGGCGGGTATTCCAGTTCCGTGACCTGGGCGACCATTGCCGTGGCGCAGCAAAACAAGGTCCCCTTTCTGGTCAACACCGGTTCGGCCGATAAAATCACCGAACAGGGCTGGGAATACATCTTCCGGCTGAACCCTCCGGTCAGCGAATACCCCGGTGGTTTCGCATCTTTTGTCAAAGAGGTCGCCACTGATCTCAAAACCGTGGCCATTTTGCACGAAAATTCCCTTTTCGGCCAAAAAGGTTCCAAGAAATTCGTAAAACAGGCCCAATCCCTGGGCATGAAGGTGCTGATGAAAGAGGGTTATGAAGCCGGAGCGATCGATTTTAAACCCCTGCTGGTCAAGGTGAAATCCAAGAAACCGGACCTGGTCTACATGATCTCCTACATCATGGACGCCTCGCTGCTGATGCGCCAGGCCAAAGAGCTCAATTTTAATCCCAAGCTGTTTGTCGGTGGGGCCGCCGGATTCACCCTGCCTGAATTTCATAAAAATGCCGGCAAGGCGGCAGAGTATGTTTTCTCGGCCACGCTCTGGACCCCGTCGGTACCCTACCCCGGCGCCAAGGAATACTATGACAAGTTTGTCGCCAAATACAATACGCCAACCGAATATCACGGGGCCGAGGCCTATGCCGCCATGTACGTGCTGGCCGATGCGCTCAAGCGGGCCAAATCGCTGACCCCCAAAGACATTCGGGATGCCCTGGCCGCCACCGATATGATGACGGTCTTTGGACCGGTGAAATTCATCTCCTACGGCAAAAAGACCCAGCAAAACAAACTGCCGACGTTTCTGGTCCAGTGGAACAACGGCAAACTGGAAACCGTCTGGCCCAAGAGCATTGCCACCAAGCCCTACGTCTACCCCGTGCCCAAATGGAACGAGCGGTAGGATCTCAATGAACTTGACGGGCCGGGGGCGTCGATTGCCGTCCCCGGCCCGTTTGCAATCGGTTTTAGCCCGGCGATCTTAAAAATTCCAATATCCCCGTGCTGCCATCGCCGACACTCAAGCGAGACGGGCGGGCGCATCTGGCTCGGCGGAGCCTCCCGGCGGTGGGCTCGCAGCCGTACTTCTCGTCGCAGACAGAAATCCGAAATCAAAGGGGACTCGTTATGGAGGTTTTCCTGCAAACCCTGGTGGCCGGCATTCTCAAGGGCGGTCTATACAGCCTGATCGGCATGGGCATGAGTCTGATCATGGGAGTCATGAAAATCATCAATCTGGCCCACGGCCAGTTGATGATGGTGGCCATGTATATCACCTTTGCCTGCTTTCACTTTCTGGGACTTGATCCTTACCTTGGTCTTTTTATCGCCATGCCCGCCTTATTTCTGCTGGGGTGTTTGATTCAAAAATACACCCTCAACCCTCTGATGGAAGTCGAAACGATTCTGCCCGAAAACCAGGTGTTGATGACGGTGGGAATCGGCATGGTCCTGACAGAAATTGCCCGCTTTATCTTCACATCGGATTACAAATCCGTCCAGACAAGCTATTCCGGCGCCACCTTTTTTATCGGGGAAACATCGTTCAGCGTGGCCCTGGTGATCGCTTTTTTTATTGCAGTGCTGTTTACGCTCATCATGTTCTGGTTTTTGCTGAAAACCGATATCGGCCGATCCATCCGGGCCACGGCCCAGGATAAGGATGCCGCCCTGTTGATGGGGGTCAATGCCAAACGGATCACCATCATCACTTTCGGTCTGGGATCGGCGCTGGTGGCCGCCGCCGGCACCCTGCTGATGCCGATCTACTATCTGTTTCCGGATATTGGAGGACCTTTTACCCGCAAGGCGTTTGTAATCACGATCCTGGGGGGACTGGGCTCTACGGTGGGCGCTATTTTCGGCGGCGTCACCCTGGGTCTGGCCGAAGCCTTTGGAGCCACCTATATCGGCATGGCCTTCGACGATATGATTGGACTGATTATTTTTATCCTCGTGCTGCTGTTTCTGCCCGGAGGCTTCAAGCGGTTGACAAAAATTTAACCTGTTGGGCATCAGATAATTGTGCCCGGGATATGGAAGGAAAGTTGATATTTTCGGCCACGACAAGGAACCTAGCATGAAAAAATATGCACCTTTTCTACTTTTATTCATCCTGATCATCTTTCCTCTGGTGATTCAAAATTCCTATTACCAGCATTTGATGATCTTGGTGCTGATGTGGGTGGTGATCGGCTCGGGCTGGAACATGATCGCCGGTTATACCGGCCAGGTGTCTTTCGGTGATGCCGCTTTTTTTGGCACCGGCGCGTACACAGCAGGCCTGATCGCCAGCAAACTGGGACTTTCGGCCTGGTGGGGCATGGCATTCGGCGGTTTTACCGCCATGGCCGTGGCCTTTCCTTTTGGCTGGATTTGCTTCCGGCTGCGGGGAGCCTACTTTGCCCTGGCGTCTTTGGCTTTGAATGAAATCTGCCGGCACATCGCCACCATCTGGGAAGACCTGACCGAGGGAATGGTCGGAATTTTGATCATGCCGTCGTTTTTATCCAAAATTCCCTACTATTACATCGCCCTGGCCCTGGCGGTGATGTCGGTGCTGATGGTTCAGATTGTCATGAATTCCAAGTGGGGGTATTATTTCCTGTCCATCAGGGAGGATCAGGATGCCGCCGAAAGCCTGGGAATCAACACCCATCATTACAAAATGATATCGTTGAACATTGCGGCCTTTCTCACCGGCATGGCCGGCTCCCTGTTCATGAATTACATGGGCTTTATTGATCCGGAGGTGGTGTTTTCGCTGCATGACATCTCCATCATGGCCATTTTGGTGGGAATCGTCGGCGGTGTGGGCACCATTTACGGCCCGGTGGTGGGCGCTTTCGTGATGGTGGCGGTCCATGAATTTTTCCGGACCGGTTTTTTCGGCTTTTTCAAGGGACTGGCCGCTCTGACCGGCTCGGAACATCTGACGGTGGCAGCCAAATATATCGGGCAGGCCCATGTGCTGGGGTTCGGCATCCTGGTGGTGGTCGTCATTCTGGTCCTGCCCAACGGTATTGTGGGGGATTGGGGCAAGATTATCAGAAAAGTCATTCCGATGAAAACCAAGGGGGTAACCACTTGATAATATTTAAAGTTGAAAATCTGGTAAAATATTTCGGCGGTCTGGCCGCCGTGAATAATGTCAGCTTTGAAGTCCAAAAGGGGGAGATTTTCGGTTTGATCGGCCCCAACGGCTCCGGAAAAACGACCATCTTCAATCTGATCAGCAGCTATTTTCCGGTGACCAGCGGGCGGATTTATTTCAAGGACCAGGATATTACCGCCTTTAAAACCCATAAAATCTGTAAAGCCGGTATCGGAAGGACTTTCCAGGTGGTCAAGCCGCTGGGCAGGTTAAGCGTGCTGGATAATGTGATTGCCGCCGCCTTTGCCCGGGTCCAGACCAAACACGAAGCCCGGGACCTGGCGCTGGAAACCCTGGAATTCTGCGGACTGGCCCATCGCAAGGAGATCCTTGCCAAAAGCCTGCCCATTGGAGAGCGCAAGCGGCTGGAAATCACCCGGGCCATGGCCACCAAACCGGAGCTGCTTTTGCTTGATGAAACAGCCGCCGGGCTGAATCCATCGGAACTGGATACGGCCATCGATTTAATTCTCAAAATCCAGGACCGGGGCGTGACCATTATTATTGTCGAACACATCATGAAAGTGATCATGACCATTTCAGACCGCATCCATGCCATCAACTTCGGCCAGACCATCGCCCACGGTTCACCCGAAGAGGTCGCCAATGACCCGGCGGTCATTGAAGCCTATTTAGGAGAGGAATATGCTCACCGTTAATAATATTGATGTGTATTACGGAGATCTCCAGGTGTTATGGGATGTTTCCTTTAAAGTCCATGAAGGTGAAATCCTGGTATTGATCGGTGCCAACGGGGCGGGAAAATCCACCACCATCAAGACGGTCTCCTCACTGCTGACCCCGCAAAAAGGCACCATCGAACTCAACGGGACGCGCCTGGATCATCATCCGCCCCATGAGATTATCCAGCATGGAATCATTCACGTCCCCGAAGGCCGGCGCCTGTTTCCCGAAATGACCGTGGAGGAAAATTTGATCATGGGGTCGCTGCATGGAGAGGCCAAGGCCAAACGCCGTGAAACCCTGCAGTATGTGTACGAGCTTTTCCCGCGCCTGAAAGAGCGCCGCAAACAAACCGCCGAAACCCTTTCGGGCGGCGAGCAGCAAATGGCGGCCATCGGCCGGGGCCTGATGTCGTTGCCCAAACTGATGATGTTTGACGAACCCTCCCTGGG
>JAOZPY010000057.1 GCA_029932495.1 Desulfobacterales bacterium | reverse complement strand
CAAGGATAAAAAAACCAAGGAACCGCTGGATCCTGCTCTCCATTTCAGCGTGCAGCTGACCTTCGAATGCCTGTCTAACGGTCTCGGTGTTCAATTTGGCATGGGCTGTGATCGAGGTCAGGCCGGAGACATGATTTATCTTGGCCCGCCTTTTATTATAACAACAGAGCAAATCGATGAAATGGTAGCTATCCTCGATAAATCCCTAACCAACGTCGAAAAGCAAAATGGGCTATACTAGCCTGAGATAATTTTTTCAACAAGTCATTCCAGCCCTGACTGGCATGGTATTTTGCGGTATTTTTATAAATTATAATGGAGACTTTTATGGAAGAAAAAAGCATTGCTGGAGAAAAGAAGAATAATATTTATTACCTGACATTGAATCGGCCACAAAAACGCAATGCCATTTCACTCGAAATGCTCGAAGAATTTTGTGAAATCGTCAACTCCCTGGCCCAGGATCCCGAAATCCGGGTCATCATTGTTAAAGGCGAAGGCAGTGTTTTTTCTGCCGGCATTGATTTTACTTCCCTCGGCCAGATGGCCGGCACCTACTTATCAGATGCCGGCGGGGGAGGGACGGTTATCCGGGCGGATATTCATCAGGGCCAACAGTGGTTAAACCGGTTGGAAGCTATTGAAATACCCATTATCTGCGCCATGCACGGTGGCGTGTACGGGATGGGTATGGAAGTGGCCCTGGCCTGTGATATCCGGCTGATGAGCGAGGATTGCACCTGGGGGTTGCCCGAAGCAAAATTCGGCTTGATCGCCGATCTCGGCGGCACGGCGCGGCTATCCAAGCTGCTCGGTCCGTCAAGAGCCATGGAGATTTTGATGACCACCAATCGATATCCCGCACAGCGAGCGCTGGAGTGGGGCCTGATCAATTACCTGTACCCAACCAAAGAAGAACTTTTTGCCGGGGCAAAAAAACTGGCGACCGATATTATTCAATCAGCACCTCTGCCCGTGGGTGCCTTCAAAAAGATCATTAACCGGGGCCAGGGGGTTGATCTGATGACCCATCTGGATATGGAAGCCTCCATGCAAAGCATTATGCTTAGATCCGAAGACTTTAAAGAGGGGGTTGCCGCCCTGATGGAGAAAAGAAATCCGGTGTGGAAACGGAAATAGTGCATTTTTAAAATCAACGCTGAGGAATAAAATGACAGACTACGATGTGATTGTAATAGGAGCCGGAAACGCAGGTCTCACGTCGGCCGCCTACCTTACCCAAAAAGGCGTTAAAGTGTTGGTCCTTGAGCGGCATAATGTACCCGGCGGCAGTGCGACAAGCTTTTGCAGAGGAAGATTTGAATTTGAAGTTTCCCTGCACCAGATATGCGGCATTGGAACCGAAAAGGCGCCCGGCCCCCTTCGAAATCTTTTTGAGCGAATAGGTGTATTGGATAAACTAGAATTTCTTGAGATGAATGATCTTTACAATTTTCTATACCTTCCGGAAAAACGCAGCATTACCCTGCCGCCGGACATAGGCGAAATTGCTGCTCTGCTTCAGGGCCTGTTTCCAAAGGAAAAAGAGGCGATCAAAGCCTACCTGGAACTTGTGACCAAGGTTGCCTATGGCGTGATCAGTGTTCAGTACCTGCAAGACCCTGACGCCTCAAAGGACAAATATCCCGAATATTTCAAATATGCTCTCAAAAACACCCAGGAAGTATTGGACCGCTTTTTTAAAGATCCCATCTTAAAATCGGTGCTGGGCGCATACTGGGGATATCTGGGTGTGCCGCCAGACCGCTTGGGTTTCAGTGATTTAGCGCTTATGTTTCGAGCCTATTGTGATTTCAAGCCCCAGCATTTTAAAGGCGGTTCTCAAGCGCTTTCCAATGCGATCGCCGACGCGATTTTGGAAAATGGGGGATCCATCCGCTATAACTGCGGCGCTGAAAAGATCATCATGAAAAATGGGGCTGTGCAAGGTGTTATGACACAAACAGGAGATGAAATCACCAGCCGGTTTGTTATCTCCAACAGTTCTAAAATCTCGACCTATTATGAGCTGATGGATCCGGAAGATGTACCGGAACCCATAAAAGCCGAGTTGCGGCAGACCACTGTCGCCATGTCATCGTTTGTTCTTTATCTGGGTTTTAATGCTGAACCCCGGGATGTTGGATTTATAGAAAGCACCAACTTTATGGTTGGGTCCATTGATAATGAAATGGCTTATAAGCGTATGAAAGCGCTTGATATCAATGAAAATGATTTTGCCGCCATCAGCTGCTACGACCTGATAGACCCGCAATTTTCTCCGCCGGCAACTTGCCAAGCCATGGCGCTTGCTTTGAAATATGCGGATCCGTGGCTGAAAGTACCCCCTGCTCAATATGCCGACACGAAGTATCAATGTGCTGAATCTTTCCTGAATGTTTTGGATAACTTTTTCCCGAACATCAGGAACCATATTGAGGAAATCGAAATCGCAACGCCATTAACCTTTATGCGTTATCTTGGAACTCCCGGTGGAACGTTTTATGGTTTTGATAATTTTATTAAAGACAGTGAAATGTTTCTCCCCAATGATTCTAAAGTACCTGGTCTTTATAATGCCGGGTGCTGGGTTGGAATGCCCGGTTATCAACCGACCCTGGAATCAGGAGTCAGAACCGCCAAGAGCATAGTTAAAGAACTCAACGCCTAGATGGAGCAAATAGATGAAGCAAGAATTGCTGGAACAATTTGAGGGATACGACGAGATCAGGCGGGAGATCGAAATTTCCAGAAAGTTCGGTGATGATTTTTCCCTGGAAAAAGGCCAGGTGGCTGAATATGTCAACCGACTTCACCCGTCACTGATAAATCTTCGTGTGGGCAAAATCATTGAAGAAACAGCTTCAACCAAAACCTTGCGTTTGATGGCTGTTAACGGGTATCTTCCGCCCTTTCAGGCAGGGCAATACATTTCATTATCCGTGGAAGTGGATATGGTTCGAACGGGTCGTGCGTACAGCATCTCTTCTTCTCCCAGTCAAACCGGCTATTACGATATTACGGTTCGCCGGGTGGACAATGGACGGGTTTCAAACTTTCTGCTCGACAAGGTTAAGGTCGGTGATTTTCTGCAAAGCTCAGGACCCCAGGGAACCTTCCATTACCACCCGATTCTTCATCAAAAAGAGATTGTCTGCCTGGCAGGGGGAAGCGGGATTACACCCTTTATGAGTATGATCCGGGAAATCACGGACAGGGGATTGCCGCGCACGGTTCACCTGTTTTACGGCAGCCGAACCCTTGACGACATGATTTTTCATCAGGAACTGTCGCAGCTGTCCGAGCAGTTTTCTAGCATTAACTATATTCCCGTAATTGAAGGGCCGGATTGCGAATATAAAGGCAAAACAGGCTATATCACCGCTGAAGTGATTCAAGAGACTCTTGGGAGTCTTGCGGGAAAAAGCTTTTTTATATGCGGTCCCCAGGCCATGTACAAATTTTGTCTGCCCGAACTGGATAAGCTGGGCATAAACAGACGAAAAATCAAACAGGAGATGTTTGGACCACCGATCAATATTTGGGAGTACCAAGGGTGGCCGTCAGAGATCAAAGCGGAGGATCGGTTTACTGTCCGGGTCAATGGTTCAAAGTCTTTTGAAACAAACGCAGGAGAGCCTCTGCTGGCCGCGCTGGAAGATAACGGCCTGGTTGTTCCCTCGCTCTGCCGCTCGGGTGAGTGCAGCCAATGCAGAATCAAACTGGTTGCAGGCCGAGTTTTTCAGCCGGAAGGCACCCCCGTGCGCAAATCCGACAGGAAATACGGCTACATTCATTCCTGTGTTTCCTACCCCCTGGATAACCTAGAAATTCTTTTGTAAGAAAAACAAGGAGGACAAATGATTCAAACCAAAATAACCGAAATGTTCAATATCAAATACCCGATAATCTGCGGCGCCATGATGTGGATCTGTAAACCGAAGCTGTGTGCCGCCATCTCCAATGCCGGGGGGATGGGCAACCTGACTGCGGCCAACTTTGAAACCGAGGATGATTTCAGAAGCGCCATCCGTGAAACCCGCAAGTTGACTGACAAGCCCTTTATGGTGAACGTCACCATTCTTCCGTCGATTCGCATCACCGGAGAGCACCACAAAATGTATCTGCGGGTTTGCGCTGAAGAAAAAGTCGCCGGCATCGAGGTTTCCGGAGCCCCTATCGACAGGGCCTGCGGCATGGAATATATCGACATGCTCAAAAAAGCCGGTGTGAAACTGTTTCACAAGGTCGGGGCTGTGCGCCATGCGCTGCACGCTGAAAAAGTTGGCTATGATGGTGTTTATGCGGCCGGCATCGAGGAAGGCGGACACCCCTTAGACGATGATGTGACCACCATGGTGCTCACCCCCCGTATGGTGGAATCGCTGTCCATTCCGGTGGTCACCGTCGGCGGCATTGCCAACGGCCGGACACTGGCAGCGGCACTGGTACTGGGTGCCCAAGGTGTCATGATGGCCAGCCGCTTTATGGCCACCCGGGAATGCGAGGTGCATGAAAAAATCAAGCAGGAACTGGTCAGACGCCAGGAACAGGATACCGCGTTGATATGTAAATCCATACACCTCCAGGGACGGGCGCTGAAAAATGAAACCGTTGAATGCGTTCTGGAAACCGAGGCCAGGGGCGGCGGGTTGGAGGAAATTATTCCTTTGATTTCAGGGGAAAAGTGCCAAAACGCCTGGCAGACCGGTGATGTGAACGCCGCCCCCATGATGGTCGGCCAATCCATCGGGCTGATCCATTCGGTGCCAACCTGTGCCGAGCTGCTGGAGACCATGATGGCCGAAGCTGAGCAATGTCTTCAAGCAGTCAATGAGATGGTTAAAAACGGTTGAAATTCTGCCAGGATTGTGAAAAAGTGCCCCCTGGAAGTTTGGCGATAAACTGACAATAACCTGTGAGCCCTGTGGAGGTACTGTGAACGATCCTTTGTTTGACCCCATTAAAATCAACCGGCTGGAACTTAAAAACAGAATCTACATGCCGGCCATGCACATGAACATGGCCGTAAACTTCGAGGTCACCGATCCTTTGATCGATTTTTACGCCGAGCGCGCCCGGGGCGGCGTCGGCCTGATTGCGGTGGGATATGCCACCGTGGATGAATATTCCGGTATGAGCACCAACATCGGTACCCACAAAGATGAATTCATTCCCGGATTAAAGCGCCTGGCCGAAGCCATCCAGCAAAATGGTGCCAAGGCGGCCGTGCAGATCAACCACGCCGGCCGGTACGCGGTTTCCTTTTTTCTGGACGGCAAGCAGCCCGTAGCCCCCTCGGCGGTGGCCTCCCGGATGACCCGGGAAACCCCGCGGGAGCTGACCATCGATGAAATCGGTGAGGTCATCGGCCGTTTTGCCGCTGCCGCGCGTCGGGTCAAGCAGGCCGGCTATGATGCCGTGGAAGTGCTCAGCGGAACGGGGTATCTGATCAGCGAATTCCTCTCCCCGTTGACCAACAAACGCACGGATCGCTACGGGGGATCCCTTGAAAACCGGATGCGCTTCGGCCTGGAAATCATGCAGGCCATTCGCAGCGAAGTCGGCGACGATTATCCACTGATCGTGCGCATGAACGGCAATGATTTTATGCCCGAGGGCAACGGACGCGAGGAGCTGCGCGAATACGCCCGGCAGTTGGTGCAAGCCGGGGTCGACGCACTGAACATCAACGTGGGCTGGCATGAAGCCCGGGTGCCCCAGATCGTCACCGCGGTGCCCCGGGGCGTTTTTGGCTACCTTGCCCGGGGCATCAAGGAGCTGGTGGATGTGCCGGTGATTTCCGGGCACCGCATCAACGACCCGCACACCGCCCGGGAGATGATCGCTGACGGCCTGTGCGACATGGTGGCCATGGGCCGGCCGCTGATCGCCGATCCCTTTCTGCCGGAAAAGGCCCGAAGCGGCCGCGATGATGACATCCTGCATTGTATTGCCTGCGCCCAGGGCTGTTTCGACCACCTCTTCCAGTTGAAGGCCGTGGAATGCCTCTGCAATCCGAAGGCCGGTCACGAAAAACAGGCTGTCATTGAAAAAGCCAAGACACCAAAAAAGGTGATGGTGGTCGGCGGCGGCGCGGCCGGTATGAGCGCCGCACTGGCGGCCGCCGAAAAAGGGCACACGGTCAGCCTTTACGAAAAAAGCGAACGGCTGGGCGGACAGCTGCACCTGGCAGGCGCTCCTCCGGGACGCGAAGAATTCAAGGAACTGGCAAAAGATCTGCAGCGCCAGGTCGCCCTGAACGACATCCGCGTGATCCTGCGCCAGGCAGTGGACAAACCCCTGATCGAAAAAGAAAAACCGGATGTCGTTATCCTGGCCACCGGTGCGCTGCCGGCAACCCCGCCCATTGATGGCAGCGACCTGCCCCACGTGGTGCAGGCCTGGGATGTATTGCAAGACAAGGTGTCCACCGGCCGGCGGGTGGTCATCATCGGTGGCGGGGCGGTGGGCGTTGAAACCGCCCTGTTTCTGAGCGAAAAAGGCACCCTGTCGGCCGAGGCGGTCAAGTTCCTGCTGGTCAACCGCGCCGAGGACCCCCAAGATCTTTACGAGATGGCCATCAAGGGCACCAAACAAATTTTGGTCATCGAGATGATCGACAAGATGGGCCGGGACATTGGCAAAACCACCCGCTGGGGAATTTTCCAGGACGTGCGCCGGCACGGGGTACGGACCAAAACCTCCACCAAGGCCCTGAAAATCACCCCCGACGGTGTCCAGGTTGAAACCGACGGCAAGCCGGAAGAAATCCCCGCCGATACCGTGGTGCTGGCCGCCGGGGCGGTTTCCCACAATCCGCTGCAGTCGATCCTGGAACAGGCGCAAATCCCTTGCAAAACCGTTGGCGACGCCCAACAGGTGGGCCTGGCCTTCGATGCGGTGCACCAGGGATTTGACGCCGGCAGATCCGTTTAAATTAAGATGCGAAGGACAAGACCATGAGTAAACGAAGTGATTTAATGACCCAGGGCCCGGGGCGGGCGCCTCACCGCTCGCTGCTGCGCGCCGACGGCTTTACGGACTGGGAAATGGACCGGCCGATCATCGGCATTGCCAATTCCTTTAACGAAATCATCCCCGGGCACATCCACCTGGACAAGCTGGTGGATGCCGTCAAGGCCGGTGTTTACGCCGCCGGCGGAACTCCGGTGGTATTTAACACCATTGGCGTGTGCGACGGGATCGCCATGAACCACGAGGGCATGAAATACTCGCTGCCCAGCCGCGAATTGATCGCCGACTCGGTGGAAATCATGGCCATGGCCCATCCTTTTGACGGACTGGTTTTAATGGCTTCCTGCGACAAAATCATTCCGGGGATGCTGATCGCCGCCGCCCGGCTCAACATTCCGTCCATCTTTCTGTCCGGCGGTCCCATGCTGGCCGGTAAAATCCAGCATATAGATACCGGCCTGGACAAGGTCTTCGAGGCCGTGGGGCAGTTTCAAAGTGGAAAAATCAGCGCCGCCCAACTCACCACCTTTGAATGTTCCGCCTGTCCCGGGGCGGGTTCGTGTTCGGGCATGTTTACCGCCAACACCATGAACAACCTGTCCGAGGCCCTGGGGATGTCCCTGCCGTTTAACGGCAGTGTGCCGGCCGTGTTTGCCGAAAGAACCTGGCTGGCCAAACAGACAGGGATCAAGGCTGTCGAACTGGTCAAAAACGACCTCAAGCCCTTGGACATTATGACCCGCACGGCCTTTGACAACACCATCGCCGTGGACATGGCCCTGGGAGGCTCCACCAACACGGCGCTGCACGTTCCGGCCATCGCCTATTATGCCGGTATCGACATGACCCTGAAAGACTTCGGCCGCCTGACGGAAAAAGTGCCGCACCTGACCTCCATCGCCCCGGCCGGTCCGCACCATGTGCAGGACCTGTATTATGCCGGCGGCATTCCGGCCATTCTGGCCGAACTGCAAAAACACGGTCTGATTGACGCCGGCACTGCAACGGTCTACGGCAAACCGCTGGGAGAAATGCTGACCGAAATCGACGCCGGCATCAAGGATTCCGCGGTAATCCGCCCGGTGGACAAACCGGTGCATCCCACCGGCGGGCTGGCCATCTTGACGGGTAACCTGGCACCGGACGGGGCCATTGTCAAACAGGCGGCCGTGGCCCCGGAAATGCTGCAGCATTCCGGCCCAGCGCGCATTTTCGAATCCGAAGAAGACGCTTACCAGGCAATCATGGAAAACGGCATTCAAAAAGGCGATGTGATTGTCATTCGCTACGAAGGCCCCAAGGGGGGACCGGGTATGCGGGAGATGCTCTCGCCGACATCTGCGCTGGCCGGCATGGGCCGGGACAAGGAAGTGGCCCTGATCACTGATGGCCGCTTTTCCGGTGCTACCCGCGGATCGGCCATCGGCCATGTATCTCCCGAGGCGGCTGCCGGCGGCGCCATGGCCGCTCTGCAGGAAGGCGACATCATCGAAATCGATATCCCCGCCAAAACGCTCAACGTGCGGCTGCCCGACGAAGCGCTGCAAAAAAGACTGGCTGCCCTGCCGGCGTTCGAGCCCAAAATCAAGACCGGCTACCTGGCCCGCTATGCCCGGATAGTTTCCAGCGCAGACAGGGGAGCGGTGTTTCCCAGATAGCAAAACGCATAGAGCAAAATGTTACAATGCGCAAAGCCTGATAGTTCGGCAACTGGACGATAGGGTCCATGACTACTGCACCCGGCTGATCGCAGCGCCGGGCCCGGCGGGCTTTATCCTGCAGTCGGGCTGCAATATCCCCACCAATGCCAAACTGGAAAATGTGCAGGCAATGGTCGCCGCCGCAATCAGTTGATGAAAGGCGCCTTTAAAACTTCACCCACCGGGGGGCCGGCTGCACCCAGCGGTTGGTGGCGCCGTCATAAAACCACCGGTCGGGAAAACCGCGGCGGCGCACAAAAACAGGATTTTCCAGCCATCCGAGCAGTTGCTCGTAAGCCGCATGCAGATTTCGAAAACCGGCCGCATCTCCCCCCCGGTCGGGATGATAGCGCATGGCCTGTCGGCGGTAAGCGGATTTTATCTTTTTTTGCAGCTCGGGGGAGTCCAGGTCTTTTTTTTGAAGTTTTAAAAAGCTCAGGTGTTTTGCCAGCACCGCCGGTCTTTTTGCATCCAGTGGGCGGATGGGTGCTGCATCGGCATTTTTGCTTTCCGCTTTTTCAAGCACCAGCCGGGAGGCCAGGTAGCGTTTGTTGGTGCGATTTCTTTCCGCCCACCACTGGTTGCCCAGAATATTGAACAGGGTACAGAAATCCTCCACCGGTTTGCGGTCCGGCGTGCGCGGAAAAATATAGCTGAACAGCTCCCCGGAACCGTAAGGCAGCACATCGAGAATAATCAAGGTTTCGGTAAAATAGAAGGTGGCATAGCGGGTATTGAGCGCCCGGAGCAGGCCGGTTCGAATGTTCATGCTGTAACGCAGCCGCTGCCGGCACTCAATGGAGCAGTAGCGGCGACGGCCCATATTTTCAGTGGTCCCGCAGGACAGGCAGCGGTTTTTTTTCGCGCTGCGTGAAACAATAGCTTGTTTGGGTAAAACACCAGGGCTCATGGATACCCACAATCAGCAATTTTCCGGGTGGCGCCGGCTCTTCAATCGCGACAATCGCTCATGTTTGAATAAAAATTAAAATTGTATTTTATCATAGGTACCACTGGCAGGTCAAAAGCTTGCAACGCGCCCGGAACCGGAGGATCTTTTATTGTTTTCATTGGACTTGCCAAATAGCAAAATAGCGAATATGATATAAAAAATTGTCGCTATTTGAAGCTGCCGGCAGCAAGCTGAAGGGAATGCGCTCGCAGGCAAATCCAGGAGGATAAAAAAATGAATGCATCGGCGAACCTGAAAAAAATGGCTTTGGTCACCCTGTTTGCCATTGTCTGGATGCTGACGGCCTGCGCCGGCAGTCAGCTGGAGGTCAAACCCATCTCCAAATCGGAAAACCCCCAGCAACTCATCAACCAACTGGACAATGACATCGCCCTGGCTCGCAAAAACCAGATCAATGTGCTTTCACCCACCTGGTTTGAAAAAGCCGAGTCCTCTTTCAACGCGGCAAAAAAAGGGCTGGACCAGGGGGGAGTACTATCGGAAATCCTGGACAATATTGCCACCAGCAGGGCTCAGCTGGATCGGGCGGCAGAAATTGCCCGCATATCGAAAACCACCCTGCCGGAAGCCATTAAGGCACGTCACCTGGCCAAGGAAGCCGGGGCCGCCAACCTGGGAAAACAGTACAAGGACACTGAAAAGGCCTTTCTCGATTTGACCCGGGCCATTGAAAGCAACAATTTAAGCTACGCCCGGCGCAGCCAGGCCCGGGTGACCGAGCGTTTTCGGGCACTTGAGCTGCGTGCCATCAAGGAGCGCACCATCGGCGAGGTGCGCCGGCTGATCAAGGATGCAGAAGCAAAGGACCTGCAGGAAATCGCCCCGCGGGCCTATGGCACCGCCAAAACAAAATTGGCCCAGGCCGATGCATTCATTACCCGGAATCCCTATCAAAAGGAAAAAATGCGCCAACTGGCCGACGAAGCCCTTTTCTTTGCCCGGCGACTGCACGTGGTTGCCGCCCAAAGCAAGAAATTTGAAGCCATGGTTCCGGAGCAAATCACCCTGTGGGTGGAAAAAAACCTGTTTCAGACCTCCCAGAAACTTGGTGCCCCGGACATGCGCGACCAGCCCTTTGCCCGGCAGGAGGAAAATATTCTGGGCACCATTTCCGCCCAGCGTGCCGACCATGATTTCATGATCCAGAAAGCGAAGAATCAGCAGGCGGAAATCCAGAAACTGCGGGGGCTGATTGCCGACCTGGAGGGACAGAGTTTAAAAGCCAGAAAAGAAAAGGAGCGGCTGCTGGCAGCCAAGCGGTTTAATGAAAAGCTGAGCAGCATTCAGCATTTTTTCAAACCCCAGG
>JAOZPY010000056.1:7063-11001 GCA_029932495.1 Desulfobacterales bacterium | reverse complement strand
ATATATCGCACGCGGTAAAGGCGCCTATATCTGGGACATTGACGGCAACCGCTATATCGATTGTGCCATGTCGTTCGGCGTTCACGTCCTGGGCCACGGGCCGGAGCCGGTGTTAAAGGCACTGCACGAGCAGGCCGAACTGGGGATGAGCTATGGCACGCCCCACACCCGGGAGGTGGAGTTTACCCGGCGCTTTATCGGGTGTGTGCCCTGTGCCGAGCTGGCCATGGTCTGCAACTCGGGAACCGAGGCCACCATGCTGACCTGGCGTCTGATGCGAGCGGCCACCGGCAAGCCCAAGATCGCCAAATTTGAAGGCTGCTACCACGGCTGGCATGATTATGCCCAGTGGAGCGTAGCCCTGGATCCGGACAACATGGGTCCGGAAGATCGTCCCAAGCTGACCCCCGGCTGTGCGGGGATTACCGACGGGGCCCGGGATTCCATGATGTTGCTGCCCTTTAACGAAAGTGCTTTTCAGATAATCGAGGAACATGCCCATGAACTGGCGGGCGTGGCCATCGAACCGGTTCTTGGTGGCGGCATGCTGACCGTTGACAAGGCATTTTTGCAGCAATTGCGGGATGTGACCCGGCAAAACGGGGTCCTGTTGCATTTTGATGAAGTCATCACCGGGTTCCGGCTGGCCCTGGGCGGCTGTCAGGAGCTAACCGGCGTACTGCCCGATGTGGCCACCTATGGCAAAATTATCGGCGGCGGCCTGCCCGTCGGGGCCATCGGCTGTTCAAAGCAGATGGTGGCCATCGCCCAGAAAACCGATGACGGTTTTTCCGCCGCCGGAACTTTCAGCGGCAATCCCATGACTTTGGCCACGGGCGCGGCGGCGGTGAAATATCTCCAGGAAAATCCCCAGATTTACACCGATATGATGGCCAAGGGGGAATTTCTGCGCAACGGTTTCAATGAATACTGCACTTCCAGAGGCTATCCATTTTGCATGACCGGCATCGGGTCCATGTTTCAGATTCACGCCAAGGCGGATCTGCCGGTGGTCCCCCGGGATCTTCTGGATCAAAACGAGCAGGCCCTGGCAGATTTACAACTGCATTTCCGACTGAACAACGTGCTGGTGCCCTGGATGCATCTGGCCTTTTTCTCCGCCGCCCACAGTCAGCAAGACATCGAAGAGATGCTGACCGCTTTCAAGGCTTCGGTTGCGGCGGTGATGGAAGCAAAAGCCTGACTTTTAGGAGGGGTGGGACCCGGAGGCGGTTATCACAAAATTAAAAATGAAGAAATCATATGCCAGTGTTTGTGACCGAATCATAGAAGGGACGATTATTACCCTTTCAAACCAGACGCCGGTGGTGGAAGCCGTGGGCATCAAGGACGGCATCATTGTTGCACTCGGGGCGGCCGGGGAGCTAAAAAAAATGGCCGGGCCGGGCACTGATTATCTTGATCTGACCGGCAAGACCATTCTGCCCGGATTTATCGATACCCATGTGCATGCGGGTTTTACCGGCACATCTGCGTTGGGTGTCAACCTGGCTGACGCCGTTTCCGTCAATGATGTTCTTGAACGTTTGAAAACCAGGATTGCGCAGACACCGGCCGGGCAGCTGGTGTATGCCACGCGTTTTAATTACACCACCGTCGCCGAGCATCGGATGCCTATCCGGGCGGAACTCGATGGGCTGTCGGCTGAGCACCCCATTGCCATTCATTGCATGGACGGGCATTCCGTGATGCTGAATTCGAGATTCTTTCGCGACCTGGAGCTGAGGCCGGACGAGGAAGGGGTGGCCACAGATGAGAACGGAATTCCCACCGGGCTGATCGAAGACCCTGCCATCGGCAGGGTCTTTTCGCTTTTCGCTCCAAGGGAAGAATCCAATCTGATGCCCTTGCTGCAAAGCGCGTTCGAGGCCGCCCTTAAAGCCGGTGTGACTACCGTGCACGTGAAAGAGCTGCCCGCCTGCATGGAGATTTTGCTGGCCAATGAAAGCCGCCTGCCGGTCAGGATCAAGCCCTTTTTCCTTTTCACAGAGGAAGAATTCGAGTTTCTGGATAAATTACTAGATTCTGGCGAATACCGGGACCGGGCGATCATCGGGTTCATTGCGGACGGCTCGCCGGACAGTCAAACCGCTGCTTATTTTGAGCCCTATCCGGACAATGAAAAAAATTACGGCGTTTTGTTTTACTCCGATGAGCAGTTGGCCGAACGGGTGGGCAAAGCGCACCGCAACGGTTATCAGGTATCCATTCACGCCTGCGGCAACCGGTGCATCGAACAGGTCCTGAAGGTGTATGAACAAGTTCTTAGAAGCGACCCCCGGGAGGATCATCGTCATCGGATCGAGCATTTCGAGACGCCTTCCGCAGGTCAGCTCCTAAGGGCTGCAAAGGCCGGAATTTCGGCGTCCATGCATCCCCAGCATTCCAATCTGTCCACCGGATATGCGCAGTATATGCGAAAAATTGTGGGGGAGAGCATGTCTGAACGCATGATTCCCCTGCGATCCATTCTGGATGCCGGAGTGCTGGTGGCCGGCGGCTCGGATTCACCGGTGGCGCCTCTGGCAACCATGACGGCCATCCATGACTGTGTCAACCACCCCAACCCGCAACATCGGATTTCACGGTATGAAGCCCTGCGAATGTTTACCATTGATGCTGCCAAAATCGGGTTTGAAGAGAACCTGAAGGGGACCATTGAAAAGGGCAAACTGGCCGATTTTGTCGTGCTGTCGAAAAATCCCTATGCTGTCCCCCGGGAAAATATTAGAGACATCCGGGTTGAAATGACGCTGGTGGGCGGGCAAACCGCCTACGCGGCAAAACAGGAAAATTAAGCGCCGATGGTGGCCCGGATCACCTTGTAGCCTTCCTTTTCAATGGCCGCGGCGACTTTTTCCTGCAGCTTTTTGCCGGGGGTCAGCGCATTCATGTAGCCTCCCCGGCCGCCGCCGGTGACTTTGGCTCCCAAGGCGCCGAGTTCAAGGGCCTTGTTGCACAAATAGATCAAGGTTTCGTGGGACAGATCCATGTCGATTAAAATTTGATGATTTTCCGTCATCAGCTGCCCCACTTTTGCCAGATCGCCGTCTTCCAGGGCTTTTTTCATCGCCAAGGCCTGGTCGGTGATGGTCTGCATGCGCTGTTTGAACAGGGCGGGATCTTTTTCCCGCTGGCCCTGGACATGGGCATCCAGCTTGGAGGTGTCCGCCGTCACCCCGCTGTTGCCCAGAACCACCTCCACCGGCGCTTTTAACTGGATTCGCTGCCAGGTTTTTTCACCGTTTTTGATGTGATACAGGATCAGCCCGCCATAGGTCGAAGCAGTGTTGTCCACGCCGCTGGGGGTCCCGTGATAGGCAAATTCGCCTTCCCAGCCCACATGATTGATTTCATCGATGGTAAGCCCCAAATTGAACTCATCGTTGAGAGCCCGTGCCAGGGAAACACAGCTGGCGGCACTGGCCCCCACACCGCTGCCGGCCAGCAGCGATCCGCCGTAGGTGATTTTGATGGGCTGCTTTTGAACGTCGATTTTCATCACTTCCAGGATGTGATTGATGGAGTCGATCTGCTGGTGTTTTTTCTTTTCCTTGTAGCCTGGCACCTCGGTGCGGTTGTCTTCGAGGACCCATCCGTCACCTTCGGCCAGCCGCTCGACGACGCACTCGGTTTCAAAGGGAATCGCCGACACGATGGCCGGGACTTCTTCCAGCACGAACTGATCACCGATCAATATGGTCTTTCCAAATGCGGTTCCTCTTCCCATGGTTCTATCCTTTCGATTTGATAATAGCTGGTAGCAATAAATCTCAACGTTGGCGCGACCAACATTTGTTTTCCCCCTTCCGCCTTCCGAATTCCGCCTTCTATTTTCCGCCTTCCGCTTTCCGAATTCCGCCTTCTATTTTCCGCCTTCCGCCTTCCGAATTCCGCCTTCTATTTTCCCCCTTCCG